>WAPZ01000770.1 GCA_015520535.1 Candidatus Heimdallarchaeota archaeon | reverse complement strand
TCGGAGATGTGTATAAGAGACAGGTGTCATTGTTTTGTGAGGGTACCAATTTTTTTATCAGAATGACGTCAATAGTGTTATTTTCTGGATTGGACTGATAGAGTTTTAATATAATTGGAAATTTAAGGGATGAAATGTGCAAATATACGTTAGCTTGCTTAGATTTTTGTTGAAGAGTAATTTTGCCACGAATACTTGGTAGTAAATGGATAAGTTGCTGAATGATTTGGAGTTTTTCTAAGGAGAGCTTTTTTTGCAGTTGTATGATAAAGGGTCGATGTGAAAATGCGTTTTTCAAGTCGATTAAAGACAGTTGGGAGTTTATGGAGGATGATGATACTTTATCAGCGTTTTTTGCTTGCTTGTAAGCAAATAGTAGTTTTTCTATGTGTTTGATGTCAGTGACGGATAAATTGACGTCCAATAATTGTGGAAGATGTAGGAATGGAGCTTGGTGGCTTAATTGAATGGAGAGCTTGTTGATGGGAGAATACCAATGAAATTTTTGCTTTCTTTCTGAAATAAAAAGTGTAAAGTGGAAAATTCTTTGTAGGGTATTAAGAAGGGTTTGTCTGTCAGTAGGAGGTAGCAACTCGGATGTTCCGTATAGAAAGAGCATGCTGAGGAGTGTGAGCGTTTTTTTCTTTTTTGGTTCTAAATTTGTCCATGTAGAATTAAATTTTGAGAGAAACGCGTTAATAGGAGGGAGCTCTGATTTTTTTACTTTGATGTTTTCGAGTTCTGCGGCGGCGCTTAATGTCCAAATAAACTCTAGTAGATTCCATGTTTTTTGTGCTTGAAGGCTTTTTGCCAGTATCACACCCGTTTTTATTCGCAGATAGAATTTAGCGATTGCATTTCCTAAAAAAGTTCCATAAACGCTCCCATCATTCGTAAATTGAATTAGATCTAGTTCTTTCAATTTAAGTATATAGTCATTCCACACGATAGTTAAAAATTCGGATTCATCTACTAGTGTTTTTCCGGCGGGGGTAAAATATAAGAATAAATTTTTGATCCAGTGTTCTAAACTATTTACATCACTAATTATGCCACATTGGATTTCAACATTAAGATAATCCATTAAAAACTTGAGAATTTGGCTTTGAATTTTGGGTGGTGTCTCCAGTAACTGATTGATTGCGTATGCAATGGTATCCTCTACAAATACATAGGCATAGCCCTTTTTATAATATTTTGAACGTGCCGTTCGTCCGATCATTTGGTTAATGGTCAGAATGTCCCGATGGAGTTGGGAGATTTCTTTTGATGGATAAAAGTCGCGGACAACGACAACTTTAGCCGGAATATTGATTCCACTGGCAAGTGTGGTGGTAGCGATAATAGCAACCAGCTTCTTTGTGCGAAAGGCATTTTCGACTAAAGTTCGATCCTTTTTGGAAAGTCCAGCATGATGGAATGCCACGCCACTTTGAATAGTAGCTGATAATTCGGGATTTTCAACTTTTTGAGACAGTTGGCGCAGAAATTCTTTGTTGAGACGTTGGAAACTTGGAAAACTGCTAAAAAAGTTCGCCAATCGTTGTGCTACTTCAATCGTCTCTTTTCGTGTTCCTACAAACACGAGAAAAGGATGAAATTCTCGTGTTTCGTAATTAAATTTTTTAAAAATCCTCTCTAAGATGCGATTTTTTTGGTTAAGGGCTTGATAATAAGAATTCGCTTTATAGGGGACAATTTTCCAGTGAATATTGGTTTGTTCAAACTCAGCGCCTTTGAATTCGAAGACGCGTGCATTCAACCAGTTCCCAATTTCTTGGGCGTTGGGTAGAGTGCCAGAAAGCCCAATTATTCGGAGGTATAATTCTGGAAACTTTTCTAAGATAAGTTTAAGTCGGGTTAAGGTGGCTTCAAGGATCCCCCCACGTTGTGGATCGCCCAAATAATGAATTTCATCAATAATAACACAGCCAAATTGGTACAATAGGTGCCAATTATTGGTATTTCGTAAAAGAGCATCAAATTTTTCGATGGTGATGAAAATGATATGTGAACTCGCAATTATCGCATGTAATGGCTCGTGATTGTCCAAAAATTCGATATCACCAGTTAATATTGCGGTAATATATCCCAATTTTTTATATCGTGGGTGAAAATCTTGATATTTTTCACTAGCCAGTGCTTTGGTCGGAACCACGTAAAAAATTTTCTTATTTTGATCAAGACAACGTAAAATGGCAAGTTCTGCAAGAACCGTCTTTCCCGATCCTAACGGTGCAGAAATAACCACGTTTTGATCACTTTGATATAAATGGGGAAAGAGAAGGGATTGAATTAAATTAAAGCGGTCAAAGGGAAAAAAGTCTTGGTATTCAGGTGGAAGTACCATGTTTGGCTGGAGCAGTTTCATACAAATCTCCCATTTAACGCATTATTCAATAATTCGTGGTTCTTTACCGCAAATACGAGTATGTCGTTAACAAAATCTGTTTTACTTTATTTTAAACTTTTAAGCATCGCTTTGAGTGTATCGACGAAACAGCCAAGATCATCCTTTGTATTATAAAAATGTGGTGAAATTCGAATGCCACCGGTGCGTTCCGCTACTACGATTCTTTGTTCATGCAATCGTTTGACTATTTTGCTGACGTTAATTGTTGGATCATTGAATTCCATCCGAAGAATGCCACTTCGTTCATTTTCTTTTTCGATTGGCGAAGCAATTGAAACTTCGTCAATGTTATTCAATTGATCGATTAAAAATGACATATTTCGGTTGAGATTCCCCCACATTTCCTTTATTCCAATGGTATTAAAAACCTTTATTGATTCTACAAGGGCATGATTATGGAAGGAAAAACTGGATTGGATTCGTCGTGCGCTTTTTGCTGGTACAAAGGGGCGTGTGTTCATGTTATGCCAATCTTCTGCGGAAAACCAACCAATAAGTGGTGGTTGCAGTTGTTCAATGAGTTCTTCTTTGCAGTAAAAGATTCCCGTTCCTAAAGGACCAGCTAACCATTTATATCCGCCAGCTGAAAGGGCATCAATATCATATTTTTGGACGTCAAGCGGTACCGCGCCAGCTGATTGGATGGCATCTACTAAAAGAAAAGAACCATGTTCATGACATAATTGTGCTAATTCTTTTAGATTCACGCGATACCCGTTAGAAAATTGAACATGAGACACAGCCACCAAAAAAGTGTTGTCAGTTACCATTTTTTCGAATGCAGATATGGGAACGGCGCCATTTTCATCATGGTTAACGACTTTTAGTTTTAAGCCATGTTTTTTGGCATATTCCAGATAAGGAAAGTAATTGGTGGGAAATTCTAGATCCGTTGTTATAATCTCATGTTTATTCTCGGGTATCGGAATGCCAGAAAAAAATTGAAGCAGACCAACGGCGGTCGAAAATGGAAAGGCGATTTCAGCTGCTGTTTTTGCATGTAAAAATGATGCCACATCAAACGCCGCTTTACGAAAATTTTCTTCTAATTTTGAAATGTCAAAATGGTAGGTACCAGCCGTTGCCTTTTTATTAAGCAAATCTATCATTTTTTCATGTGCAGCTCTTGTTAATGGCGAAAGCGCAGCATGATTGAGATAAATGAGATTTTTATCGACAGAAAAAAGATCTTTATAATTAGAATTCATTTTTTTGACCTTCT
>WAPZ01000769.1 GCA_015520535.1 Candidatus Heimdallarchaeota archaeon | reverse complement strand
GTGGTGATCAAATAAATGGTGATGAAGAGGAAAACAATTGTTATAATCATTCTTGTTGGAATACTCTTCAGCCAATGGAATTTCATGTTAGAAAATAAACATGTGATTGTGATGTCTCGCCGTGTTAGTGGAGTGCGCAGTGAGTTTCGGACGTTGACCCTAGACAATAGTGATGCAATTATTGAGGAAAAAGGATCTCCTGCCACGGTGGTGTGGGCGTTGTGGTATGGTTTGCCAAATGCTGCGCCTAATGATAATTTAAATATAAATCTCACGGTCGTATTCTTGAATATTACAAAAATAACTCAAGAATTTTATCTGGCGTTAGTCCCTTATAGTTGTTTTGAACTATCAGGCCTTGTATGGTATCAAGATCCTTTAGAAATAAATCAGACATTATCAGTTTCGACTTCTTTCAGTAGTTTTTTAGTCGATGCTTCAAAACAACAGATCACGGGTAGTGAACGCATATTATTAACGTTAGTACTTGTAGGGTTAAATCCAGAAGTTAAAACACGAGCAGAGTGGGAGAACCTTGCCCCAACATTTAACCTTTCTCTTGAAATAGGTGGGACGGCGTTGGGTTCTCCCTCTTCTGTTTATAGTCCGGAGATAAATATCATAAAGAAAAATTTAGGATGTGCCGAGACGAAAAATCAGACGTTTACGATTGGTGGATGGCACAGTTCTGTGTTACTTTTTGCTCTTATTATTGACGCTATAATTGTATATAAAATGCGGAGGAAGGCCAGTATAAGTAGGTTACAATGCTTAATTTGAAGACATAGTGTGATGAATTTACAGTTCGGTTAGGTTTTAACATAGGTGGAGAGAGAAAAAGCTGAGTTACACGTTGCATGGTGAATGACTGTGACAGGCATGAATATGGAGATACTGGGAAGGATATTTTTGTATAGTTATGTGTTTTTCAAGGAGTTATCTAAAAGAAAGCGTCATTACTTTTTTTGGAGTACTGGGCTGATATTAATAATATTAGGATTCATCTGGCTGAATATCTCGCTAGAATTAACGTTTAATAGAATTCTTGCAGAAGATTCGCAAGAGTATTTCCCACATCTTGTGGTTTCTGTCGGTGGTGTGAATATTGATGCCTCTTTGCCACAAAAAGTCCATGAAATCGTTCAAACGGATTTAGGACAGCAAATGATAGAAAGATATTATTTATCTCATACGTTAAAGTTAGAAAATCTTCAATTTTCTTCAAAAACTACATTTTTAAGTAATCTTACGCAGTTTATGGTGCGCGAACAAAATTATTTAACGCTTTTGCTGTCAATAAAGGCACTGGTCCTTCTACAAGGGAATATAAGCAATAATAATGACAATAATAGTGTTATTATAGATAAAACAACTGCAGATGCTTATAATTTAGCATTGGGGGATACCATTACCCTTAAACATCCGTCTTTTAATTCTAGTCCTGAGTTTACGGTTGGTGGCATAATTGGTTATCAGGATGGGTGGACTCGAGAGATTATATTTGGTGTGCCTGAAATAGGAATTATTGGTGCAAATTACACATTGGGAATTTTTCCTTTGATGATTTTTCAGTGGTCATCCTTTGAAGCACAGAAAAACTCTTTAACTGCTGCAATGGTGCCATTTTTTCGTACTATTCAAATTGGTTTTATGGTAAAGTATACCTCCCTTAATTGGTTTGATACAGAGGCTACAATAAAAAGGCTGACAGAATTAGGTACTTATCTTCAATCAACATTTGAAACCACATTACCACTAGCCAGTATTTCATTAAAAAATAATTTAGTGCAGTATTTACAAGAAAATGAAGATCTATTGAATAGTATTCATCTTTTTAGTTTGATTTTTCTTTTACCGCTTGGAATTATTGCTTTATATATCGCACATTTATTTTTGGAGCTTCCTTTTTATAGCCAGTTATCTTTTTGGAAGCGTTATCAAGCCTATGGGATAAATAATCACGCATTAAAGGTAATATTGTTGTTTTTTGGTGCGGTGTTAGGACTTTTAGGTGGTATTGTTGGGACAGTAGTAAGCATTGCTTCGTATTTTCTGTTTCTGCTTGTTATAGGGGATCATGTAAAAAGAACTCTTCTCGCACAATATATAGAAAATGTAAGCTTTGTGGGCTTGTTGGCAGTAGTTGTATTCTTAAATATGCTTGTTTCCGTGGTGGTAATGGCGCGTTTAGTCCGCGAATTGGATCGTATTTTGTTGATTGAGGTGGTTAAAGAACATGAATCACCATTTCTTACAGAAATTCGTGGTCACAATATGAAAGTGCTTGCGCTGTCATTGGTTACCTTTATTTTTGCGTTGGTGACCAAAATAGTGGATCAGTTTTCCATTGATTGGCATGTACCAATTAAAATTCCATTGGAGTTCGTTTCGCTATATGTATTCTTAAGAGAACTTACATTAAATGTTGGACTCTTTGTGCTGTTGCCGTTATGGATTTGGATGCTTTTAGTAGTCTATTTTTTTAATACAAAGATATTTTCTCAGATTCTTTATATAATGTTACAACCAATTAAGCGTTTAACGAAGAATCAAAGGCAATTGATTGATTTTTTTACGAGAACGGTCTTTTTTAAGGCTCAAATTTATTTTAAAATCGGATTAGTTTTCGGATTAGTGCTTTCGTATCTTTTCATTGGAGTAATGAGCACCGGCACGCTTCAAAGACATGTAATTGAGGAAGAAATATGGGATGTTGGCGCGGACTTTGCGATTGACGAGCCAATCACCAATTTTACATACTATCAAATTTCGCTTCAAAACGCCACGACCGATCTTCAAAATAAGTTTGGTGTGGAAACCTCCCTAATAACCATGGTTAAACTTAGGAAAACTTCGGCTTTTTTCATTGGTATTGATTTTAACTCTTATAGGAAGGTTGTGGGCTTTCTGATACCGGATATATCCGCTTTACTGCCTCACTCGTTAGAAAATGGCACGTATTTAATTTACAATAGAAATTCATTGGGCTTATCCTCAAACCTATATAAAAATGCCAGTTTAACTCTTTTTGCCAATAATGAGGATCTAAATTCCAATCTTACAATAAAAATCCGTGGTTTCATCACCAAACTTCCCGGAATTACCAATCAAGATTTAATTTATCGAATACAAGATGTGGAAAGGGTGTTTATTACCACTAATGCTACATTATACACCGATATTTTACCACACGTTCTTCCATTGTGGAAACCGATAGTCGGCGGACAAAATTACGACATTGAGTTTTATTATCGCTTATTGATTCGATATAGAGAGTCAAATGCACAGCTTTATTATTCTGGAGAATCATATTTAGATGATGCGGTTGTCGGCTATTTAAATTCGCACTTTAAAGGTGCACAGATCCGTCTTTTAGCCACAGAAATTGAAGAGGCACAGAACAACACCCACGACTTTAGAAATATTTTATCCCAATCATTGTATGTATTATCGTTCTATTTAGCGGTGTTGATACCATTTTTGTTACTTCTTGCGGTGGTGTTGATTTGGCGAGAGTTGAGAAGAGTTCTCCAATCTTTTCGAACAGTTGGGTGTACAAAGTATGAAATTTTAATTCCGCCTTTTTATGTTCTTTTTGTTACTATTTTTGCGGTACTGGTGTTTTCAGTATTCATCAGTGTGATTACGGTATTTGCAATTATTTTGCCACTATTTTCAAGATTTCTAACACCGAAAAATTCTGTTACTTTAGCGCCGTTTCGGTTGGTGTTTCCGACCAATTTATTTATTTTACTCATAATCAGCATGTTTTCAACCTTCATCATTATTTTACTTGGCTTTATGTTTTCAACGAAAAAAATTGATGAAAATCTTCCGCAGATTTGGCAAAATCCGATTTAAATTTGAAAAGCAATGTATTTGATGGGATCACAATGGCAATAGAAGAGAGGCAAATGGATGAATCTATTTCTATTTATGCCGAAGAACTTACGAAAATATACAAACAAGCTGATGTAGAAGTAGTAGCATTGAAGCAAATTTCATTTTCTGCAAAAAAAGGCGATTTTATTTCAATCATGGGGCCATCAGGTTCCGGAAAAACAACGTTACTGAATTTAATTGGTGGTCTGGATCGACCAAGCGCCGGCACCCTTATTGTTGAAGGTATTCCATTGACAAGGTTAACATGGAATGAACTTGCCGAATTTAGACGAAAACATATCGGTTTTGTTTTTCAACAAGGAAATATGAATCCGATTTTGTCGGTAGAAGAGAATCTCTATTTTTCAATGCTCTTACGGAAACCACGTCCACCCTCTGTGATTAAGAAAGAAATTACTTCATTGTTAGAACTAATAGGCCTAACAAAGAGAAGGAAACATCGTGTCCACCAATTAAGTGCGGGCGAGCGTCAACGCGTTTCAATTGGCATGGCAGTAATCGGCGAGCCGCCACTTGTTTTGCTTGACGAACCAACAGGTAATTTAGATTTAGATGCGGCAACCACAGTTATCACGCTTCTTAAGCGAATAAATGAATCGTTTGATACAACAATCATCCTTGTAACGCATAATCCCTTAGTAGCGCGTGCCGCAGAAAAAACTCTTTACATGCTAAATGGAAAATTACAAGACCAACCACATCAGTATTTACAAAATTCCTATCTTGCTGACTTGGTGGACACCACCAATCTTGCTATACCCAATGCATCATTAACATCATCAGCTAAAAAAATGCTGAAAATACCGCAAATTGTGTATTCCTGCGATTGTGAAACAAAAACCTCTGAAAAACGGATTTCTATCCTATTAGAAGTAGACGTATGTCTTAAATGTCATAAGCCGCGAATTCTTGTACATCAATAAAATACTCATGTTTACCCTTTCATAAGCTTTTATCTCCATTGCATTTCTACCGTTATCCGAAAAAAGGATGGATTTATATTTGGTACAAAGCTGTCTCTTATACACATCTCC
>WAPZ01000768.1 GCA_015520535.1 Candidatus Heimdallarchaeota archaeon | reverse complement strand
ATTGTAGACAAATTATTCTCAATAAGAATAATGATTCATTCATGTAAATTGGTGCAAATTAGAGGGGAAAAATACAAGACAAAAGACAAAAGAAAAAAGACAAAAATTTTTAGGTTCTGAGATTGGGTTTGTTTGGAGGTTAGAAAATTTAAATGAGGTTCTCAGATAAATTTACATTTCGTTTAAAAAACAGAGTTTGAGTTTTATATTGTTTTTGTCTTTTGTCTTTTTTCTTTTGTCTTAAAAAAGCATAAGAGTAAAACATGAAACAATTAGTTCAAAATTTAAAATCCGGTGAAATGAAGTTACTGGACGTCCCCGTGCCGGCCCTAAAACCTCGCCATGTTCTGGTTAGGGTTCATTATTCCCTGATAAGCGCCGGTACCGAGGCAATGAAAGTCTCCACTGCCCGGAAAGGGTATCTGGGAAAGGCCAAAGAAAAACCAGAACAGGTAAAACAAGTTCTGGAAACCTTAAAACGGGAAGGCATTGTCAATACCTATCGCAAAGTGATGAATAAATTAGACTCCTGGGCGCCATTGGGATACAGTAATGCTGGGGTGATTATCGATGTGGCACCGGATGTTACGGAATTTAAAGTTGGGCAGCGCGTGGCCTGCGCCGGCCAGGATATTGCCAATCATGCAGAAGTAATTGCGGTACCCGTTCATCTGGCAGCACCCGTACCGGATGATGTTTCTCTGGCAGAAGCAGCCTATACCACTGTAGGGGCAATAGCCATGCAGGGAGTTCGGCAAGCGGATTTGCGACTGGGGGAATCCGCGCTGGTTATTGGCTTGGGTCTGTTGGGGCAAATAACCGTGCAGTTATTGAAAGCGGCTGGTATTTCCGTTGTGGGAATGGATATAAATCCGGAAATGGTGGAACGCGCAAAAAAAATTGGCGCCGATCTGGCATTATGGCGGAATGATCCCCAGCTGGAGCAAGCGATTTTAAATTTTACCGATGGTTATGGCGTGGATGCTGTGATCATTACCGCTGCAACCCATAGTCTGGATCCGGTTGAATTAGCCGGTCGGGTAGCCCGAAAAAAAGGGCGGGTCGTTATTGTTGGAGCCGTGCCCACCGGTTTTTCCCGTGAAAATTATTATAAAAAGGAACTGGAACTCCGGATGTCCACTTCCTATGGCCCCGGTCGGTACGATGTCAATTACGAGGAAAAAGGAGTTGACTACCCCTATGCCTACGTCCGCTGGACCGAAAATCGCAATATGCGCGCTTTTTTAAAACTTATCGAACAGAAAAAAATTGATATTCAGGTATTAACGACTCATCAATTTCCTATTGAGGAGGCATTATCGGCGTATGAATTAATTCTAAAACGAACAGAGCCGTTTCTGGGGATTTTATTGCAATTTGATCCCGAAAAGCCGGTGGAATCACGTGTACAGCTTCAACCAACGCCCCAAAGTACAAGTAATATTGGTGTGGGGTTTATTGGCGCCGGTTCTTTTGCTCAAACGTTTTTGATACCGAATATCAAAAAGGCGAATGCAAATTTAATTGGCGTGGTAACGACCAGTGGCCATACCGCCAGGAGTGTGGCGGACCGATTTGGCTTTCAATTTGCGAGTACGGATGAAAACGATTTACTAACTAACAAAGCCATAAATACTGTATTTATTGCGACGCCACATCATTTACACGGTCCTCAAGTTTTAAAAGCATTAAAAGCAGGTAAACATGTTTTTGTTGAAAAACCGCTGGCACTGCACCTGGATGAAGTTGAAAAGATAGAACAGTTTTATTTTGATACATCTATCCGAAATAAACCTATGTTAATGGTGGGATTTAATCGACGCTTTGCTCCATTGATTAAAACATTACGAGAAACTTTTGATCACCCCCCTGTTGCCATACAATACCGTATCAATGCCGGTTTTATTCCGCCGGATCATTGGACCCAGGATATTCATGTGGGCGGTGGACGAATCATTGGCGAAGTGTGTCATTTTATGGACCTGGCAATGTTTCTGGCTGCAAGTCGTCCGGTACGAATTCATGCGGTAGCCACAGGGAGCGATGTGCAGTTAAGCGATACGGTGAGTATCCAGATGGAATTTGAAAATCACTCCATTGCGACAATTAATTATTTTTCCAATGGCAGTAAGGCCATGCCAAAGGAGCGTTTGGAAATATTTGGGCATGGGGTATCGGCAGTACTGGACGATTTCAAAGTTTTGCATGTATATCATAAAAAGCAGAAAACATATCGCTTAAAATCTCAGGATAAAGGCCATCGAAATGAAATTGTGGCGTTTTTAAAGGCAATCCAGGGAAATGGGGAAGTTCCCATTGCTTTAAATGAAGTAATGATTTCCAGTAAACTCCCCTTTTATGTAATAGAATCCCTCCGCAGCGGACAATCCATAAAAATATAATTTGCTCACGACTTATTAAGACAAAAGACAAAAGAAAAAAGAAAAAACACAAAGGAAAATTGGATTTGAGATATTGCCAGTAGGTCGTGTAAAAATTTTAATGGTAATCTTCGATAAATTTTTTCTACATGCACTTCAATCAAAAATAGGGAACTTGCGTATAAGGTTTTTTTTGTCTTTTGTCTTTTTTCTTTTGTCTTCATAATTCGCCCACGAATTGACACGAGTTATCACGAAGAAGGTGTTGGATTTCAGGGATAGGTTTTTGGGTAATTTCAATTGGTGTATATTGGTGCAAATTAGTGGACAAAAAAAATAAATATGAATACCTTATATTATAAATCACCATATCCTTTGAAAATTGTATGGGCCAGTTTGGCGGCGTGGTATAAAAAACATCAAAAGTATGGTAAATTTTTTCATGAGTATTTTAACTTTTTAATAAATACCCCCCCGGAACTTCATCAACAAAAAGCTCAAGAAGAATTAAAAACGTTTTTACAGTGGGTAAAAACCCATATCCCCGTATATACCATTGAAGAAACATTAGAAAACATGCCCATTATTGATAAAAAATGGGTTCAACAACATTATCAACAATTAACGGTAGAAAAACCCTACCGCATTGTTCGTTCTAGCGGTACAACAGGGCGTCCGCTGGCGGTGCCCTATAATATGCGTTCCTATCAAAAAGAATATGCTTTCTGGTGGTATCACCGTAGCTTTGGTGATGTGCATATGGGCGATCGTATCGCCACCCTTAGTGGGCATAAAGTTGTTCACATCGATAATAATGCTCCACCATTCTGGGTATATAATAAAACCGAAAATCAACTCATCTTTTCATCGTACCATTTATCTCAAAACAATCTAATTCATTATGTTCAAGCGTTAAATCGATTTAAACCACACTTAATTCACGGGTATCCATCCAGTATCTATTTATTGGCAAAATTTATTCTTGAAAATGACATCACTTTAACATTTCGCCCGAAGATGATTATTACGGCCTCGGAAACGACGTTGGATTTTCAAAAACAAATTATTGAAACCGCTTTTAAGTGTAAAAATTATATCTGGTATGGGAATACTGAATATGCTGGTCATATTACAGAATGTTCGTACGGCAAATTGCATGTTCAACCTTATCATAGCTATGTACGAATTGTTACCCCGGAAGGAAAGGACGCGAAGCCGGGAGAAGAAGGTTTTATTGTAGCCACAAATTTTACCAATACCGCTTTTCCGTTGATTAACTATAATACCTATGACATCGTCCGGGTAAGTAAGGAACAACATTGTAAATGTGGACAGACAGGGTTAATTGTCGATTACATTTTGGGTCGGATTGAAGATTATATTGTTACCCCGGATGGTCGAATGGTGGGGCGATTAGACCATTTATTTAAAGATGCAAAATATGTTCGAAATGCCCAGCTGGAACAATCCACGCCGGAACAAATTATTATCCGCATTGAACGTGAGCCTGGATATAATTCCAAAATTGAAAAGATTATTGAGAAAGAGGCCAGAAAACGATTGGGAAATGAAATTGATATTGTTTTTGATTATGTAACGGAAATTCCCAAGCAAGCAAACGGCAAGTTCAAGTTTATTATACAACGAATTAATAACAGAGAATTATATTTATCCGCATAAGTACGAAAATGTCCTCCCAATTATTTGCATTATTACTGATTATTTTGTATAATGGTAACACATTCCACGAAGTTCTCTTAAATAATGCTAAATGATTTGCGGGAAGCGATTTTCCGCTGCATTTAGCCAGGCATTCACCAAATAATTGGGAGGTTGTATCATGCCAGTCTTGTATAATGTGGTGGAAAAAGTCAATCCACGGGATCCGCAGGGGGCACGGAAGTTTTATGGGGTGGCGCAAAGCAGGGGTGAAGTAAATTTACGGGATCTGGCAGAACAAATTGCGGACATTTCTACGGTGAGTACGATTGATGTGATGGCTGTTCTGGAAGCATTACTGCAGGTGATTCCACAGCATTTACTGGATGGTAAAATCGTTCGGTTGCGGGATTTTGGAACGTTTCGGTTAATTTTGGAAAGTAATGGGGTGGAAAAAGCGGAAGATTTTAATGCATCGCATATTAAACGGGTAAAGATGAATTTTCGTCCCGGTAAGGAAATTCGGGATGCACTGGCAACGGCTACATTTGAAAAGGCGTAAATTCTGAAGTGAATTTTAAAATTTCTCAGCAGTATTTTAAAAATGCAGAGGTGAAGTTTTTAATGTGAGGGCACCTGTGATAATATTCATCGGTGCCCTTTTATTATCCATTCATAGAAAATTACCATGAAAAGTAAATAAAGCCTACGAATTTACAAGACAAAAGAAAAAAGAAAAAAGACAAAAAAGATAAAAGACAAAAGAAAAAAGAAAAAAATTTTGGGTTCTGAGATTGGGTCTGTTTGGAGGTTACAAAATTTAGATGGGATTCTCAGTTAAACTTATATTTCATTTAAAAAACGGAGTTTGAGTTTAAGATTATTTTTGTCTTTTTTCTTTTATCTTCATAAATAATTCGCCCACGAATTAACACGAATTATCACGAATAGGGTGTTGGGTTTCCGGGATATGTTTTTAGGTAATTTCAATTGGTGTAAATT
>WAPZ01000767.1 GCA_015520535.1 Candidatus Heimdallarchaeota archaeon | reverse complement strand
ATCTCATTTCTTTTCCCGCAACTCTACTCTTTTTCTATCCAAATAACTTTAGAATCCTTTTCCAGCATGTTAGATCTGGTTTTTCAATCTTTTAGTTACCTTGTTACTTTAATAATAATTTGTATGAAATTTAACGCTGTAGATAGCACATTTATACATTATTTTTGAATGATTATTGCTTTCTCAACACCACTAAATTCAATACAAACTAAAAGGGCGATTTTGCTTGTGTAACGGGTATCATTCTCCTTTCATGAAACAATTACTTTTTGAACATTCTTATAAATCTGCGGTTTCAAGTGTAATTTGATGAAAAAAATCGACTGCTGTCATTATAATCTATAAATGATAACACAAGGTGAGATAGAATCATGAGCTCGCAACGTATTGAAGCATTGGTCACCGGAGGCAAGGCCACCGCGGGTCCACCATTAGGACCGGCTCTCGGTCCTTTAGGAGTCAATGTGAAGGCGGTTATAGACGCAATAAACAAAGAGACGAAGGATTTTGCTGGAATGAAAGTTCCGGTGATTGTAGAGGTCAAACCGGATAAAACATTTACGGTGACGGTAGGTACACCACCGACCTCAGCACTTGTGATTAAAGAGGCGGGTTTGCAGAAGGGTGGTAGTAGCGCCGGAAAGGAAGTTGCTGGGAATTTGACAATGGAACAGGTAGTTAAGATAGCAAAAATGAAGCGACGTGATATGTTAGCGTCTACATTGAAAGCAGCTGCGAAGGAAGTTATTTCATCGGCGCTTTCAGCTGGAATTACCATTGAAGGCAAATCCCCAAAAGAAGTACACAAAGAGATTGACGAAGGCAAATATGATAAGTATTTCAAGGAAGACTAAATTTCTATAGATGAGATTTTGCAGCTTTCGGCATAAAGTTCAACTGAAAGAAGCAAGCAATAATTCTGTTGTAACATTAATCAATCTTTTTTAACGCTTTTTATTTCCGTTTTCTTTTTTATTGTCTTATTAAGCTCAAATCGTTGTTTTTCGCATTGGTAGGCACGTGTTGATTGCGATGTATTTTAAAATTGATGCTGATGCTTTGCAAGAATATGAGCGGCAAGTGGGCATTGAATATTACGTTTCAGAGACGCCAGGAATTAACGGTTTATTGAAACTGCATCCGGATGATTTTAAGGTAGTTGAGTTGAGTTCACGTTCGGTAGAAGTTTCACCACAGATACTATCGAATGCAGAGACTGGTGGTCTTTACACGTGGTTTGTATTGGAAAAAAGAGGTATTGATACATTGACTGCGATTTCACGTTTGGCTTCCCATTTTAAAAAGCCACTACGTGACTTTAGTGTGAGTGGATTGAAGGATGCGTGGGCACATACAATTCAATTAGTGAGCGTATGGAATTTACCGCCGGAAAAGATCTCTTCTTATTCTGATGAGAACATAAAAATTTATTCACCGGTGCGTCGGAAGTATCCACTTCATATAGGGTCACATTGGGGAAATGCCTTTGTAATACGTGTTCGCGAAGTGGATGCGGGCGGCAAAAGTTTGGATGAAGCTTTTTTATCCCGTATTAAGACTATTACAGAAGATTTGGATCGTTTTGGCGGGGTGTTAAATTATTTTGGTCTCCAACGTTTTGGGGCAACGCGTCCAATTGGACATAAAATTGGGCGATATTTGTTAGAAGGAAGGTATGAAGAGGCAACGTTAGAGTATTTAACTTATACAACTCCTCATGAGCCGGAACACATTAGAAATCTTCGTTTATCCTTTAAAGAAACATTGAACTATGAGTTATTGAAGAAATTTCCCTTTTCTTATGTGATTGAGCGTAAATTGGGGCGTTTTTTAGTTAAACATCCAGCTGCATATGGTAGGGCGTGGAAGAACTTTGATAGAAATCTTCGACGTTTATTTGTTTCAGCATTTCAATCATATTTGTTTAATCGGATGCTGTCTTTTTTATTTGAAACGCATCGACGGGGAGAAGTGTCGATTAATAGTGAGACTGTGCTTCCAATTCTTGGTGCTGAAACGACTTTTGAGGATTTATCGCCGTCTATTGTGGAAGTCGTAAAAAAAGTATTGTTTCAAGAAAAGGTATCGCTTTCACTGTTTTCCCAAGCGCCGAAAGAATTTCGTGTGAAGGGCGGATACCGTTTTGCGCTTCTTAAGATACATGATCTTAACGTTGTATTAGAAAAGCATGAAGATTTAGATAAAAACAAAAAAAATTTGGTTTTTTCTTTTAAAATAAGAAAAGGTGGGTATGCTACAATTGTAATGCGCGAATTTCAATGTACAAGAAAAAAGAGTTGAAAACGTATAATCATGTTTCCTTCATTTGGTTGGTTAGCATTATTTCTTCCATTTTATTCTTTGATTTTTTTGCACTAATTAGTTGTTGTTTATGCTTTTTGTTTTTTCCGAATGACTTGACGTTCAATAAATTCTTCGACCCATTCAAACATTGTTTCGAAGGGAATGTCTTCGTGGTCTTCATGAAGCAGTAGCATGGCTTCACGGAGGGTTCGTGTACCGTCGATTAAGCGGGCAAAGATCCATTTCGGGTTGTTTCGTTGTGCGGGATAGTAAGCGATTCGTGGGAGTTCCAATAATTCGTAAAATTCATCTAGCAATTCAGCTTTTCCGATTTTTTCTGCGGTTTCGTCTAATTTGACGTGAGCAGTAAGCCCTAAGCCGGTGCGTTCTTGTGTTTGGGCATAGTGATAAACAATGTTTGTGAGTTTTTCCAGCCAGCGTTTATCAAATTTTCGTGTTTTAACAAAAGTGCGTGCGGCTTCTTCAAGTTCATATAGCAAAATTTCGCCTTTAATGAGAAACACTTTTGAAAGGCGTTCTGGGGCAATCAGAACGATGGCTTTTGTTTCTGGTTCATGTGAGCCTTCTTTTTTCAGCCAGAAGGTATAAGCAAATCCGCCGAGATTTTCAATTAGTGGTCCGACAATCCATTTTGTTCCTTCCTGTGCGCCACCGACCATTGCTAAGAGGCTGAACACTTTGGCGCTAATTTTTTTTAAGAGTTCTTCGCTGGGTTTTTCCTCGGGGAAGTATGTAACTTTAGGAATACCGCCGACTCGAATATCAAATTCGAAAAATACACCACCAAACATATTTTTGTCCCTCTATTCGTTCGTTATTTCTTTTAACTGGAGGCTTTTTGTTTCTTGTTTCATAATTGTACTCAACAATCGCAATCTATCAACGGGCAATTTCTGTACTACTAAATTTCTTCGACTTTTAAAATCGTTTTTATTAAAGCCGCTTTGAAGCATGATATAATTATTAATTAATGGATTTTTTAATAAGCATACGTATTTTTGTTTTTTCTAAATTTTTTTTCTTTGGTAGACCCGAACCGCTGATTCCTTTAAACTTGTAATATTTTAATCGAATTTCTTTGGTATTTTTTCGAAATTCGTTGTTGTTTATGTAAATGAAGTCGTCATCTTCGTCAGAAAAGCCTTCACGATAATTAAAAAGGCGTTCTAAATAAATACCACGTCTTCCGATTGTGATGATTTGATTTGTACTAATCTTTTGGCGTGAAACTTCTGCTAAAAGGTCTTTTAGTACGTTTAATGAAAATAGCATGTGGGGTTTTAAAAATTTTATTTTTTCAAGCACATAAAAAAAAGTTTTAAAATTGCTTAACTGGTGGTGCCACTTAGGTTTTATTGATGTAAGGACTAAGAAAAGGGATAACAATGCGGAATCGGCAAAGCTTGTAACATCTTCATAGAATGAGGTGATTTTAGCGATGCCATAGGTTGTTTTGGGGATTTTAAAGGGGAAATGACACAATTCTGAAAGAAAAACGGGTCCACCCTTGAGATGGCAGCCACCACGCGTTGAAATGATAAAGGGTAAGGGCGTTGCAGCGTGTAAGTCAATTGGTGGTGGCGCCATTCCTTTTACTGTAAAAAGTGGTTTTAAATTATGTGTCGCGCCAAAATAATGTTCTCCTTGGGCTAAAGCTTGACCAATTTCTGCATCTTCTATAATCTTATTAAGATAATTGAATAATTCTCTTTTTCCCCATGTAGCATCATGTTCAAAAGGTAGTGTATTCAGTTCTTTGAGTTTTGCTAATTCAGCAAGGCACGTTCCCAGCGAAATAATATCTAGTGCATGATTATCAACTTGTTTAATGGTTTGGTTGATAATATTCATGTCATAAATATCTAAATATGGACCTAACATATACCAGGGAAAAAATTTTGTGTTCGTTAGTTGGAAATTTGTTTTGTTTTCATTTTTTTCTTTATTTTTGCTAATTGACAGTGATTTCATATTTTTTCCAGTTCTAGTACTTGCTATAACATGTTGTAGTTGAGAAAAAAAACCATCTATTTTATGTATGGCATTCGTGGTACTTCTTTTATCGTATTTCCATAATAAAGAACGATATAGTTCTCTTTCAGCGAAAAAACGTAAAGTGTCATTCTTCTGGAAAAGAGCATTATCAAGCTTGTAATTGGTTAAGAAATCGTTGAATTTTTCTTGTTTGGCTAAAAGATTTTTTTCGTCATATGTTCCATGGATAATCACGGCTTTAAGTTTCTTTGATGCAAAAACACTTCCCGCTCCGCCACGTGCGAATAAATGTGTTCCGTCTAGCATGACACCGGCATAACGTACGTCCTTTTCTGCTGCTGAGCTAATGGTTAAAATGCTATATTCATGAGGTGAAAACTGTTTTTTTAGTTCTAAATAGGTTGTAAACGCATCTTTTCCTTTAAGTTCGTTAGCAACCTTTAGTTCCGCTTTATCTTTTTTAACTATGAGGATATGCCAATCTTTAGCATTTTTTGGTTGCTCATATAGTGCAATGGATAAGGTATTATTTTTGGCCATGCGATACCCTAAGACCCCACCAGCCGTTGAGGTAAAAAGCGTGTTTGTTAGGGGAGATTTAAATGTTAACGCAACTCTTCCGCCCGTTGGAATGTTGTTGAAGGCTAATTTACCGCATGAGAGAAAAATGTAAGCCTTTGGATCTAAAGGGTCCATACGTTCAGGTATGTGTGTCAGCGCTAAATAGGCATTTAATGCTCTTCCTCCCCATAAAAGATCTACAATCTCATTTTTTAGCGTTTTAGTGGTAGTATATTCTTTGTATAGATTAATAAAGAGAATTTTTGCTTTTTTGATAGTTGTCATTATAAACTTTTCTCCACTTCATTTTCTTTTTCTGGTAGATGCCAAGCGCCAATACCACTAATGCAATACGCAGCCATTTTTGTTGCGATTTTCATGGCAGATTTTAAAGTATTTCCTTTAATTAAAGCTGCCAGAAGAGCACCGGCATATGCATCTCCCGCACCGGTTGCGTCTTTTACCACCACATTTGTTTGTGCTGGCATCATTATAGTTTTTTTGTCCGATCTAAATTTCCCAATGGAGCCATGTCTTCCTAACGTTACGACAACGAGTTGCAAGGATGGAAACGTTTCAAAAAGTTGCATTATGGCATGATTTACGTTTTTTGTTTTTGTTAAGGCATATAATTCGTGCTGGTTTGGTAGGAAAATTGTGATGTGGTTGAAAAGCTGGTTTATCTCTGCTCGTCGATGGGTAACGAACCAAGCATCGCCCGGGTCAAAGGCGATATGAATTCCCGGCTTTTTATTGTGTGCTTTTTTAATAATAGAAAGAATGGTGGATCGTTCGGGGTCTGATAATAACGTAAATCCATGAAATAATAAGATTTTTGCGTCATATATAGAATCGGGAACCATTTTTTCACGTAGTTTCACTGACGCTCCACGACTAACAATAAAATGTCGACTATTATTGTCTTGGATTTTGTCGTCAAGCAAAATAACAACGGAACCGGTGCGTTCGTTTGTCATACGATGGATAATAGAATCAATGGCTTCTTGTTTTAGTTTTTCTTCAATAATTTCTGCGAAAAGATCAGTACCCGCACATCCAACAAAAAAATTTGGTTTTACGCCTAATCGGCTTGCACTTACAAGTGCATTTGTAGATCCGCCACACTCAATCATTGTTGTTGCATTCATGTCATGAATATAGGGCTGGTTTTGTATGATGGCTTTTTCAACGGTTTTTTTAGATAAGAAAACGTCGATTAAGGGATCTCCAATACAACTAATATGATATTTTGTGTTCTTGTTAAAACGGAGCATTTTCAAGACGCACACATCTTTTGCACAATAAAAGTCTTTTTTTATGGCTGATAAAAAAGATGTGATTGGTGAGGATTTTGGTAGACGATAAATCTAAAGTAGAAGAGATGATGAAATCTAAGAAGCAAGCTGATTTTTCGACAGACGTTGGACGTGCAATCATTTACACGTTGTTTACATTAATAATTATTGCCTTTTTATTATCACCCTTTTCACTAAACTTTTTTTTCGGTAGTTTAGGTATATTTGGCATGTTAATTTATATAGCACTAGTGTCGTTTACGTTACTTCAGTCAGCAAGCCTTATTTCGGTTTGGATTAGCATTGCGGCATATAGAGGTGTCTCCAAAAAATACGATCTTCCCTATATGCGAGGGTCACAGAAGTGTCCTTTTTTGACAAGAAAACGTTTAGTGTTTTCGTGTGCCGCTGACCGTCCGCCACCGATTTTTCAGCCACAAGATCTTGCCGTAAAATGTCATGACATGGAAAAATGGCAAGAATGTTGGAAAGAAAAAGCGCCAAAAATTATTCAACATTTAACAGAGGCTGAAAACAATAAGGATAAGAAAACTGACATTCAAGATTTAGGATTAATGAAGTACCAGCCGGCATGTGAGGTTTTTAGGGAGACATTGAAACATGAAATCTCAAAGATAGATACTCAGTCAGTAGATTCAAAGCCTCCCCTTGAGAATGGTTTTGACCCGACTATTGTAACAATAATTGCTTGGGCAGTTGCTGAAATTAATGCGACGGGTAAAAGAGGATGCGAGGCTTCTCAGTTTATAGACTTATTTTTGCAGGCATATCCGCAGATACCGAATCGCTTAAAACCATTTATTGAAAAATCTATGATCAGTTTTGGAAATTTAGGAGTTCCTTTCATGCTTAACGTGTTGTCGGATAATAAATACGATATATATCAACGGATTTTGGCGTTAAGAGCATTAACAACAATTAAAGATCCGACAACTTTTCCATTTTTGCTAAAAATGCTTTCTAATCCGAGCTCATATCCAGAACTTGAGGATACCGATTATTTTGGTGCGATATTGGAAGCAAGTATGAGCTTAGCACATAAAAGTGAAATTAGAGAACTTTTACTTTTATACGATCAATATGTAGAGGCACAGGATTCACGTGTTGAGGTGTTCAAGAATGTATTTCAAGATCCGACTAATGAATCACTAGAATCCTTTATTTACCTTCTAGAAGACGAAGAACTACCACAATCATCTTATGACATGTTGCTTGAGGTAATTGAGAACATGAGTCTTTCCAAGCTAAAAATTTTCGTTAATACTTTATATTACTATGATGAGATTGACAAACTCCGAGAATTTTATGAGATACTTAAAAAGCATGCATTCCCACCAAATATTTTAGCTGTTTTTGAAGCAAAATTGAATATTATTTCATGCCCACAAAAAGTCGCCACTTAATTCT
>WAPZ01000766.1 GCA_015520535.1 Candidatus Heimdallarchaeota archaeon | reverse complement strand
GTCGAACTACCACCGATTACACCATTAACGGTTCCATTTGATCATCTTTCCTTTATTCTTCAACAATTAAAATTTCTGGTAATTATTGATTCAATTTCGACTACAAAAATGTTGGAGTCCACCTTACAAGTCCGCCTTAAAGCATATTTAGATCAAGTAGAACCAAAATATGCTGAGTATCATTATTACTGTCCACGCTGCCAAGATAATTTTAAACATTTGCCAAAACTAGGATTGTGTCCCAATTGCCAACTGGAAGTCGAATCCATCATTGATTATCCAAAAATCCGAAAAATTTTACATTATAGCCAAAAATTGACTAAAATGAAAGAGCTTTCTTCCAAAGACCTTCCTTCATGGACAAAGGCTATCCGACGATTATCCGCATTGGTACAATAATTCTATTTTTAAAGGCTGATTTTACGGTGTTATTTGACGAATAAAGTTCATACATGGGGAGCGAGTTAAGAATATAATGAAGGGATAAAGTATGGGAATAATTACAATAAGAGGAGAAAAAAAAGACGGTTCGATTTTTGCACAGAATTTTTACACAAATGAAAACAAACTCATGCTGGACAGTAAAGATATCGTTAAGATCAACATTGACCAATTACAACAAATGGAACGTTTAAAAACGCTGACTGTGGCAAGAAATCATTTAACTACCATTGATTTAAAACCACTATCTGCTATTAAAACGCTAGAAGTCTTGGATTTGTCTTGGAATCAATTACAAACAATAGATTTGTCACCATTAACTGAATGCCCCAATTTAATTGAACTTTCTTTGGCGAGCAACAAACTTACCACCGTTGATTTAAGACCGTTAGCATCATGCTCACGATTAGAACGGCTCTTTTTGCATGATAACCATTTACAAGAGGTAGATTTATCGCCACTCGCACAAAATACGACATTGACACATCTTTGGCTGTCTCGCAACCAGTTAGAAGATGTTGATCTCAGTCCGCTTCAGAATAATGCACAGTTAAACCAACTCACGCTCTCTCATAATAAATTGAAACAAATTGATTTAACACCGCTTTCCAATAAAGATTCACTGGTTCAGTTAGAATTGGAAAACAATAATCTCCAAACTGTGGATATAACGCCTTTGGTCAACTGCTCTAAACTGTGGAAATTGTCAATTGACGATTCTGTACAAATTTTGTTGAAAGAAACCGCAAAAAATGAGATTACATCCAAAGCTGTAAAAAACTATATTAAAGCTGGGCTCGTCAACTTCTACTAGCACATATTATATAATTAAATAGCACAAATATTTTTTTAATTCTTTTTTTACAGTAGTACATGATACAACCAATTGAGGCATCTTTATGGATCTTTTTTCTACCGATATAGCAATAGTTGGTGGTGGTCTAGCGGGATTACGAACTGCAATTGCCGTTAAAGAATTGAATCCGTCCTTACAGATTACAATTTTCAATGCTAGCGATGAAGATATTTCTAGCAGTTATTTAGCACAAGGTGGGGTTGCGGCGGCGGTTTCATCGGATGATTCACCGGAATTACATTATCGAGACACAATGAAGGCGGGACATGGTCTATCAGTGGCAACAATGGTCAAAATACTTGTTCATGAAATTGTTGATGAAATTCATTATCTTCAAACATTCATAAAATTTGACCATGATGAAAAGGGACAACTTCAATTAGGGAAAGAAGGAGCTCATTCAAAAAGGCGCGTTCTTCATATTGGTGGTGATCAAACCGGGAAAAAACTGGTTGAACACCTTTATAAAAGAGCCTTAGAACTTGAGGTCGAATTCAAATTTTATACGCCCATTTTAAAGATGTTTACCCGTCAAAACACAATAACACACTTGTTAGCTGCCAATCTTCGGAAAAAAGACGTTTTTATGGTAGAACCGAAGGCTGTGGTTTTAGCTACAGGTGGCATATCAAGTCTCTATCAATATAGTACCAACCCACCACTAAGCATTGGTTCAGGAAATGCCATGGCGTGGAATGCCGGTGCAGAGCTAGTCGATTTAGAATTTATTCAGTTTCATCCGACGGTTTTTATTGAAAGCACGACTTCAAACAATTCTAAGCCGGTCGTGTTTTTAGTTTCTGAAGCAGTCCGTGGTGAGGGAGCACGACTACTAAATAATGAAAATGACTATTTTATGGAAAAATATCATGACTTAAAAGATTTGGCACCACGGGATGTAGTTGCACGAAGTATATTGAAGGAAGTAGAAGAAGGTTGTGGCATTAATGGTCGCGTCTTGTTGGATACAACCATACTTGGTTCCCGATTTAGGTCACGTTTTCCGTCCATTTATGCCATGTGTAAAAATGTAGGTATTGATCCAGAAGTAGAGCCTATTCCAGTAACTCCAGCTGCTCATTACTTTATGGGTGGGATTGCAGTAGATGAATGGGGAAAAACAACCATACAAAATTTATGGGCAGTTGGGGAATGCGCTTCCACGGGGATTCATGGTTCAAATCGTCTGGCAAGCAATTCTCTAGCTGAATGTCTGGTTTTTGGTCGTCGTGCTGGAAGTAAAATCGTGGAGTTTTTAACTCATACAACCACGAAGAATTATTCTAAGGGTTCACAAGGCTTTCCTTCAGATCTTGAATTTTCCTTTGACAAGCACAATACCGTTATAACAGAATTAAAAGATAAAATTCGAGCAATCATGTGGAAGTATGGAGGCATTGTTCGAAATGAAGCACTCCTACGGAAGGGACTCTCATTATTAGATGAGGTGTCGGCAGCTTATCACAAACAAATAAGCGCGGATTCCACAAAAAAGTATGTCATGCAATTTCAACTTGAATGGATGCTAACTAATGCTAAATTATTACTTAAAGCAGCTTTGACGAGAAAAGAAAGTCGTGGCGCCCACTATAGAACTGATTTTCCGCAACAAAACAATGAACAGTGGCGTGTGCGCATTTATTGGAAAAAGGAAGAAAAAAATTATATGTTGCGTCCTTTATAGCTAACGCGTTAAGATTCGGTCAAAGATCGTAGCACCCACAACAATCACAAACACGCTAATGGCTAAGATGATCGTTACATCGAGTAATACCGGTCCGGTCAGTCCCACACCGAGCACAGAGATACGGCGCATGGCATCAGCTGCGTACGTTAACGGAATCAATTTTGAGACCACTTGAAGAAATTCCGGCATTTGTTCGATTGGAAAGACCACACCAGAAAGAAACATCATTGGAAACTGAATGACAGCCACTATGATTTGTGCGGTTTCTTGTTCTGAGGTAAACGCGGTTAAAATGACGCCTATTCCCAAAAATGCAATTGTACTGATAAGAAGCACAAATAATATGAGAATTGGGTTGCCTTTTATGCTGATGTTGAATAAAAGCACGCTAATAGCTAAAATAGTTAATGCTTGAAACATGGTTCGTGCTACCTGGAAGGATACTTTTCCTAATAGTAAGATATTCCGATCCAGTGGTGTTACTAAAATGCCGTCTAATGTTCCTAGTTCTCTTTCTCTGGTAAAAGCACCCGAAACGCTACTGAAGCCGGAAAGCATCGCTATCATTACGATAAAACCGGGGGCAATAAAAGAAAACGTGCTCTCATTAGTTTGTTCTACGGCTTTCATGGACTCAGTGCCAATTGGATGCTTTGCAAAAGCAATATATTCTGTGCCTTGGTGTGAAACCGAATTTAATAGCATTATGGATAATTGTTCAGAAATTCCAGTGATAATACCACGTAATTCTCCTTCAACTACTGTAGATAACGATGGGTTTGAGGGATCAGTTATAATGAAGGCTTTTGCGGTTTGATTATATACATAAATGCTTTCCGTAAGGTTTTTGGGGATGATAAGCATAGCAGAGACTTTACCAACCGCAATTTCTTCTTTTGCTTGGTCAAGAGCTTGTTTTTCCGTAAGTTGAGAGAATTCAGCAGTATAGTTATGGAAATTGATTCGTTTGTAGGAACTATTTTCTTGTAAACTGGTAATTATTTGGTCTATCATGCTTGAAACATGGATTGTTTGGTTTCCAAAGGTAATTGGTGTATCTAAATTTGCATACCCCACTTGGATGTTTTCGTACGCGCCAGTTTGCGGAAACATGAATCCTAAAATAGTCATAAACATGAGTGGGAAAAAGATGGCAAAAAATACCCGGGGTTTAACCGCCCAAAACTCCTTTGCATCTTTCACAAAAATCGCCCAGAATTTTTTCCAGTTGTTCTTTAAGTTCATTTCTTACACCTCTATGAATATGTCTTTTACTTATGGGTCATGCATGCGGACGCATTCGTCTTTGCATTAAACTCTTTTTTAATTGCTTCAAATCGATGGTATCTCGAGTAGATTCCCCAGTGAGCTTGATAAACGCATCTTCCAAAGAATTAGTCTGAGTTTGTTGTTTTATTTCTTCAGCTGTTCCTTGTGCAATGATTTTGCCGTGATCAATAATAATTAGGCGATCACAGAGTTCTTCTATTTCATTCATGTAGTGACTGGTTAAAATAATTGTTTTTCCGTCTTCGTTAAGTTTTTTAATAAGCCTTCGTATTTTTCTGGCACTTTGTGGGTCTAACCCAAGCGTTGGTTCATCTAAGAACAATAATTCCGGATCATGAATTAAAGAGCGGATAATATTCATTCGTTGTCGCATACCCGTTGAAAAGCTTCCTATGGGAGTGTCTTTCCATTCGTACAATTCTACAAATTTTAGGAGATTGAGGCTTCTTTTTTCAATTTCTTCGTCAGGTATGTCATAAAGTGTACCAAAAAACTTCAAATTTTCCATTGGTGTCAAATGGCTATATCCAATGACTTTTTCTGAACATAAGCCAATTTTTTTTCGGATTTCGTTTTGTTTTTTCCGTAAGTCATATCCTAAAATAGTAGCATTGCCTTCCGATGGCGTCAATAACGTGGTCAACATTCTAATGGTTGTGGTTTTACCGGCACCATTAGGTCCAAGAAGCCCAAAAATTTCTCCTTTTTTTACGGAAAAGGATATATGATCGACAGCACAGAATTTTCCAAAATATTTGGTTAAATTCCTTACTTCAACAGCATAATCTGATCTTTCGTCTGTAGAATCGGACGAATAATCAGTTACAGTTTTTGTTACTTGCACCATTAAAATCGCCAAATTCTTTTTTTAGAAGCGCAGTATATTTTATTCCAGTTTAAGTGAGAACCATTTATCCTCGTCGGTTGGTTCTTCATTACTTATGATGTCAATTCGTTTTAGTTCTTCTAGCAGCATGGCTTTTCTTTTTTGTAGAAACTTTTTACTTAATTGCGAGTCGACTTTCATTAAAGCTTCGACAGAATGATAAAAAAAGGCAGCAACCAGTCTGAGGTGCATGAGAAATTCTTCAAAGATAAAATCTAGTTTTTTGAGGGTTTCTGAAGAAAGGTAATAGGCTTTTTTTCCATCGATTTCAGTTTCTTCTATTAACCCTTTTCGTTTGAGTTTGTTCAACGCTGGGTAAATTACACCGCGATGTGGACGCCACGGATACTCTTTGAAGTGTTCTTCCATTGCATTAAGAAGGTAAGTGACAGTTACTGGTTCTTTTGAAAGTTTACTCAGTAAAAACAGTTGAATTGGTGAGAGTCGCTCGACATTTTTCCATCTCAAAATATTTCACCATGTGTTTGATATCAAACATAGTTGTTTTCATTTAAAGGCTTTTTCTAAATCATTTAAATACATTTAGAAACGGCAAGTAAATTTTAATTCGGGTGATTT
>WAPZ01000765.1 GCA_015520535.1 Candidatus Heimdallarchaeota archaeon | reverse complement strand
GAATTAGCGGCACAAGATGAGCACGTTCAACAAATGCTGAATGAAGAGCGAAAAAAATATTTTGATTACGATCTTCACGATTTAATGAATGCCTTTGGCTTAACCATAGTATGGGAAGACTGGCAAGAGCCGTTTTAGTTATCAAAAAAGATCATTTCCGTTAATCTTTTAAAGCCTGAAGAAATAACGTAATTAGGTCAATAATTGAGTCATTTTATTTCATGAAAATGATATTATTTCGATAGATTTTTAAAATATTTTTAAATATGATA
This sequence comes from Candidatus Heimdallarchaeota archaeon, assembly GCA_015520535.1. Lineage (GTDB taxonomy): Archaea > Asgardarchaeota > Heimdallarchaeia > Hodarchaeales > S146-22 > S146-22. Next base: position 4,834 of record WAPZ01000765.1, on the reverse strand, counting down.
ACTTGAATTATTTATCTGTAAATTTTTATTTTTGATGACGCAGAGGTTCATATATGCCGGAACCAAAATATCGTATCGCAATCGTTGGTCTTGTGGGTGCGGGAAAAACCACATTATTGCATCAGTTAGTCCGTCATGAATTTAGGGAAACAAAGCCGACTATGGGTTTTGATGTCGAGCATTTTACATATCGAGGCATAGAAATACAAGTGTTCGATGCGGGAGGGCATGATGTTTTTATTCACACCTTTTGGCGCCAAATAATACCGAACTCTCATGCTGTTATTTTTGTTATTGATGCAGCGGACCAAAAACTGCTTCCGAAAGCTCGTGATACCTTATTATTTGTTGTTGGTTGGATGAGGCGAGCACCTCTCCTAATTTTAGCAAACAAGCAAGACTTGCCGGAAGCTTTATCTATAGATGATTTAATTCCGGTTCTTAATTTAACTGAAGTTTATGATATGTTAGACATTGTTGGATTGCGAATCTTTCCCATATCGGCAAAAACGGGAGAGGGGATTGATGAAGCCTTTGATTGGTTAGCCCGTAAGTTAACCGGTGTTCAAGAAATACCGAACCTCCATATTTATCGCTTGTATGTATATAAGTCCGATAGTAGCATTGCCATCACCCACACTGATGAATATTTGTCGGTCACAGGAAAACAAAACCAAGCAAAAGGAGATAAGCCGTTAGCAGCGGTCAATTTTATGGAAAATGCCGAAATTGACGATCCGTTAATGATATCGGGATTATATAGTGCCTTAGAACAATTTACGTCGCAGATTGGTGGCGACCGAATCAAATCTTTTGTCTTTTCATCAGAAAAGACGCATCAATCTTATAAATTAGTCAAGATTAGCGATGATGATCTTAGTTGTCTTATAATCTGCAATGAAGAGGATAATGACTTTTTGATTCAATATATTGCGGAAGAAGCTATAAAATTAACACGAACACGAATGAAAGAGTTGCAAAAAGAAGATCAATGGGGTGGCGTCCCAGTCGTTGATTCGAATTGGTTGTTTCAACGATTGAAAAAACTTATAGATGAGTTAACACCAAAACCACTTGAAAGAAAAATACCGACTCGCCCCTCAGAAATAGTTTCGCATGCATCTACAAAGGATTCTATCAAAGATACCACAAAACGACGACGAAGAACAGTTCGTGACTTAATTGAAGAAAAAAACAAGAAAATTGCGAAAATAATGGCAGAAAAGGAGAAAGATAGCGAAGAATTCTCCTTCTTTAACTCGTTATCGGTTTTGGAACGAATCAAAGCAATTGAATCCCGCTCAGCACAGAAAAAAGATAAATTCAAAACGTAAAACGTTCCATCTCAATTTAACATGATTTGTTAACACAAATATTTTTGTTTCTTCTTTCTTTCTGATTCAAAAAACAGAGGTGACTGTTATGAATAGACCAGTTATTGTTTCAGCCGCTAGAACGCCAGTTGGTAAATTTAATCGTTCTTTAAGCAGTATTCCGGCAACAAAGTTAGGTTCAATAGTAGTTCGCGAGGTGGTACGACGCGCTAATATCGAACCTAAGGATGTCGAAGAGGTAATTATGGGATGTGTATTACAAGCAGGTTTAGGTCAAGCTCCAGCACGACAAGCTGCCTTGTATGGTGGTTTGCCATATGAAGTTGCTGCAGTCACAATAAATAAGGTATGTGGCTCGGGACTTAAGGCAATTACATTGGCAGCTCAAGCTATAAAGGCTGGTGACTTTGAAGTTATAGTAGCTGGCGGAATGGAAAACATGTCGCAAGCACCTTACCTTTTGAAGCGGGCACGTCAGGGATATGTTTATGGTAATGATATTTTATATGATGCATTGGAATATGATGGTTTAATCGACCCCTACCATAACATAATCATGGGTGAAACTGGGGAGATAGTAGCTGAACGCCATAATATTACCCGTGAAGAAGCTGACCGTTTTGCGTTATGGAGTCATCAGAAAGCAGTAGCGGCACAAAAAGCCGGAAAGTTTGACGAGGAAATTGTTCCAGTGACGGTAGAAGAAAAAGGGGAAACAATCACCTTACTGGATAAAGATGAAAGTCCACGACCAAATACCAGTTTTGAGAAACTACAAAAGTTAAAGCCCGTTTTTCGAAAGAATGGCATTGTAACAGCGGGAAATGCGTCGCCATTAAACGATGGAGCTGCAGCGGTTTTAGTTATGTCAGAGAAAAAGGCACAAGAATATGGTTTAGAACCAATGGCATACATTGGACCTTATAACACTGCCGGCGTGGAGCCAAGATTAGTGATGGAAGCACCAATTGTGGGTGTGAAAAAATTATTTGAAAAATATAATTATAAAATAGATGATTTTGATTTAATCGAACATAATGAAGCCTTTGCTACAGCATCTATTGCTGTTCAACGAAGTTTAGGCATCCCGGATGAAATTTTTAATGTGAACGGTGGTGCTGTTGCGTTAGGACATCCGCTCGGTGCTAGTGGTGCTAGAATTGCAGTTACCCTCATCTATGAAATGATCCGCCGTGATGCAACTCGTGGTTTAGAAACCATTTGTTTAGGTGGAGGAAACGCAGTTACTGCAGTTTTTGAACGCTAATTAACGAAATTTGGTTTCAATAACCCAATCAATGTCGTGTTTCTTTGCGATCCATTCAAAATAATCCTTTAAAAATTTAAATCCATTTTTCTTTGCCACTTTTTTTAAAAGTTTCATTATTCCGGAACCATACTGAGCAGCGGTTTTCTTTCTTTGAATGATGCTGAGATCTAGTCCTTCTTTAGCTGCAATGTCTTTTAAAATCCTTTTTGTGAGCCAAGTGTTGGTGTGATTGTCCTTAACAATTTTAAAATGTAGTGGTAACTGGATCACATAATTTACCAATTTTACGTCGAGATAGGGAAGCCGTGGTTCTACGGACTGTGCCATGAGTGTTTTATTATCACGTTCTAGATTTCTGCTGCTAATTTTGATTATTTCGTCTATAATAAGGTCTTGTAGAGTTTGTGGTGTTCGATTTATGGGATGTGATGTATTAGTCAAATGTTTACGATAATGAGAGTAACCGATAAATAATTCATCAGCTCCTTGTCCGGTAAATGCGACTTTAATGCCTAGTTCTTTTGCCATTTGGGCAGCAAAATAAAGTGGTGCTGCAATGGCAACCGAAGTTGCATTAGTTGTTTCTATAGCATGTATTATCCTTGGTAACTCATGCTCTATGATGTTTTCGTTGATCAAAATAGGGAAAAAGTTTAGTTTAAACGTATGAATAAATTTTTCAGCGAATTTGATATCTTTGGCGCTTTTAGTTCCGACACTAATCACACAAGGAACTTCAAGTGAAAATTTTTCTGAAATCTTTTTTGTTAAGAGTGTTAGAAGAGAGGAATCGATTCCACCGCTTAGAAAGACGGCATAGGAGACTGTAGGTATTCTTTTTTTAATTGCGGTGGTCAATAAGTGGGTCAGTTGTACTTTTGCGGTATCATATGAAGGCGATTGTTGTATTGATTCCTCAGTGGTCTGTTTCCATTGCGTAAACATTTGATAATAAGGCATAAAGGAGGTTTCAAGTGCTAAATCTCGGGTGATTAGAGAAAGCGTTCCCGGTTTAATTCGTTTGAATCTTTTTATTCCAATCCTATTTAGTGCTTTTACTTCAGAACCAAAAACGATAGTGCTGTCCTTGTATCCATAATAAAGTGGAGCTTGTCCCGGCCAGTCTCGCCCAATAATTATTCGCCCGTGATTTTGGTCAACTAAAATAAAACTATAGAAGCCATCGATTTTTTTAAATAACAGATTCCCAAATTCTTTGAGAAGGGTATGCGTATTATTATTCTGTGGTATTTGTTGATAAAGTTTTAGAAGACTTCGTAAATCTGATTGTGGGGGGCAGATGTATTCTTTGTAATTATAGATTTCACCATTACCAACTAATGTGAGGTTATTTTCATGAATTGGTTGATGTTCTGTCCCAACTATAGCTAACCTATTGGCTCCTAGTAATACTGTAAACGAATCGATGCTGAAAGACTTCCAATTTGAGTAATCGGGACCTCGATGTTTTAACGTTTCAAGCATGAGTAATAATCTATCTTTAGCCACTTGTACTTTATTCTTTGTAATGATTGCTGCAATTCCACACATAAAGCTCACGTTATTTCTCTAAAAAACGCTCAAAATTACGCATTAAAGTGATTTTTTAATTAAACAACATAAAAGGATTTAACAGAATTTTTGTTCAGAATGGAAATGATCATAATTGCACAAGATGCACAGATAGGCGATGAAATGACAAAAATTAATTTTTTTGCACTGAAAAATAACCTTGAATGGAATCCAAGAAAACAAATGCTCTTATTTTTGACAGCTGTAATTGCATTGTTAGACACTGCAAATAGCGTATCTGTAATACCAGCTGTTGCTGAAATGACGTTTGTATTTAATTGGTCGGAATTAGAATTAGCTCTAGTTTTAAGTGCATATTTTTTCAGTGCGGTGGTATCATTGTTCCCACTGGGATACTTATTGGACGAATACTCTCGCCTCCGTGAATATTTCTTATATGCTGGTTTTTTTATGCTCATGATGGGTTCGTTGCTTTTTCACTTAAGTTTTTCATTTTTTATCGGATTAATAATTGCCCGTCTGCTGTTAGGGATTGCAAATTCTACCATGCGTATCAGCACTTTTGCCATCATTGCGGAGGAGTATCCCAAAAACCGTGGTTTTGCCAATGCCGCAATCATGGCATGTATGGGTATTGGTGCAGTTTTAGGCTTCTTATTTGGCGGTCAATTTTGGCGCTCGTTCTATTTTTGGTTAG
>WAPZ01000764.1 GCA_015520535.1 Candidatus Heimdallarchaeota archaeon | reverse complement strand
GTGTTAGATACTACCGTTGGTTACTTGCTTGGAGAAACAGAAGAAAGGGAGCTACTAAAAGACCCTACAATGCTAAGAAGACTAAATGATATTGCTAAGTTTCCAGAAAAAGATAAAAGCTGTATTCTCTACACTATTGATGCAATGATTAATAATGTGAAGCTAAAAGGATTAAATGTATAATAAAAGCCACCTACTTGGTGACCTTTTTAGTCAATCGTGTATACTCGTTTTTTCTAAACCGTACTTCTTATAGTTTTCGCTGTAATCTTTTGTTTAACTTTTTTACCGTCTCTAATGCTTTCTACTAATTGAATAGCAATTTTAGGACTGTTTTTGCTGGTTTTTCTTCTTACAAACATAGGGCAAAGATACAAAAAAAATTGTTTAGAATCGCTCTAAATATCAAATTAGGCACTACACGATGGAAAAAAATGAAATACCCTGATTTTTGGGCGATTTGAAGTGTCAATGTAGTGTTTATGTGCGAAGTCAGGAGGGCAAACTCACACTTTTATTTTTAAAACTTTGAGCAAATACTTATTATCCCAACCTGCTTTAAGCCTTTTACCTTTTATACCTTGTTTTTCAGTTTTCTCATTTTTCAATAAGTTAAGCGCTATTTTTAGAAGTACAGAGTAGTTTTGTGAGGCATTTCCTGCTCTTTTTCTTGATGCATCTTCTGAAAAACCAACATCAAGTGTCCAATGTAATTTATTTTCAATAGCCCAATGAGAACGTATAAGCAGATTGAAAATATAAAGCATCATTTTTCAGACTTGATATATAATAGCGAGTTGATGTTTCTTTTTCTTTATCACTATTTTTAAATTCTCTAATACTTTCTATTCGTACTATACTTTTCCTGACTTCGCACATTTTTAAAATTAAGATATTGATTTTTAGTACGTTAAAATTTTATTAAGGCACTACATTTTAGATTATTTGGTATGGAGTAGTAATGTGTTTTATGTCATATAAACCTAATATTTTGTATGCATCTTCTTGAATTTTTGAAGGTAGTGCATAAAGTTTATTTGTTGAATTGTCTTTAAGAATAGAGGTCTGAACTTGTTTTAATTGATAACGTATCTCTGCAGGACTGATTTTTTTATACCTTGCTGCAATTTCATATTCGGTAAAACGCATACACGACAAGGCCATAAAACAAATAGCAATATGAGCTTTAATTCTTTCGTCCGTCCAATGATAAATAGGACGCATTTTAACATCGTGTTTGCTGATTCTAAATGTTTCTTCTACTTGCCAAAGACCAGAATAATGCGTAATTTGTTGCAAAGGAGTCAGTGTTTTTGTATTGCTTATGATGCCTTTTAAACCATCCCACTTTTCCGCTTCTTTTAATTTTTGTTCATCTATTTCCAGATTGGCTTCTCCTTCTACTTTTATGAATTTTTTATATCCAAAACTACTTAATAGTTCCTTTGGATTTTTTGATTTCTGCAATTTGTCTTTTAATTTTTCAATGGCTTTTTCTCTATCATATTTGTCTTTTTCTGCACGTTTCGGACTGTAAGTTACCGTCATTGTAAAATCTTCATTTATAGGTATTTGTTTGTATAATAGTCCTGTTTCGTGTTGTTTGCTGTCTATTTTTTTATAATCTGATTTATCAAGAATTTTTGTGGTGATTTCCTTTTTTTGGTTTTTGATACGTGCACCAATTATAAAAGATACTTTATTATTGTGCAACTCATTAATGTTCTTTTGACTGATTAAACCAGAATCGGCTACGAAAATAACTTCTCCAATTTTATACTTTTCTTTGATGCGTTTAACAGCATCTTCAAGCGTATTGCCTTCAAATGTATTGCCTGCATATACCTGATAACCAACGGGTAAACCTTGTTTGGTTACTAAAATGGATAAAATGATTTGGGCTTGATTAAATTTTGCGTCTTTGCTGAAACCATTTTGCATTAATCCTTCTTGATTAAAACTTTCAAAATAAAGCGTGGTGCAATCGAAAAAAACAACATCTAACTCTTCGCCTTTTAATTGTTTGGTGTAAGCATAGGTCTTGTCTTGAATTTTCTCAATTGCATCATCGTCAATATAATCCATCATTCTGTAAATAGCCGTAAGATGTGTGTTTATGCCATATTCTTCCGATAGCATTCTTGCCGTAGAACGTTTGCTCAAAGGTTGGGCAATACGACCTAAAACTACGTTTTTTAATAATTTTACCGATGATTTCTTTCTTGAAGGATTTTTTAAAACATTGCTAAAGCCTACATTGTCAAATATTTTGCCAAATACTTGATCAATGCCAGTTGTTATGCGTTTCTCTTCGACAATGTTTTTTAGATTAACATCTAATCTATCTGGTTGAACTGCTTTGGAACTCTCCACTAATCTTTCAATAGCTTCTGAATCAGCTTTTTCAAACAGCTTTAATTGATGAGATTGTCTTAACAATTGATCTTTGTAATTTAGTGCCAAACGTGTCAACACTTTGGCTTCTTCTTCATTTAAAGCTGTGCCAAAGTGTCTGATAATCTTTTGTTTAACTTTTTTACCGTCTCTAATGCTTTCTACTAATTGAATAGCAATTTTAGGACTGTTTTTGCTGGTTTTTCTTCTTACAAACATAGGGCAAAGATACAAAAAAAATTGTTTAGAATCG
>WAPZ01000763.1 GCA_015520535.1 Candidatus Heimdallarchaeota archaeon | reverse complement strand
ATATGTGTATAAGAGACAGCCCAATCGTTGACCGAAGTAGAAGATTTATATCTTCCCTATAAACCTAAACGACGAACAAAAGCAACTATTGCCCGAGAAAGAGGTCTAGAACCATTAGCAAATATGATTTTAGCACAGGAACCTTTAGAAAAGCCCTTAAATGAAATTATTAATCAATATATTAATCCCGAAAAGCAGTTGACCACAGCTGAAGATGTTGTTGCTGGTGCCATTGATATAATTGCCGAAGAAATTTCAAATAATATAGAAATTCGCAATCTTATTCGAAATGTATATTTTGAAAAGGCACGACTCATTGCTAAAAAATCGCCTCTTTTTGAAGATGAATTACAAGAGAATAAAGTTTCCGAAGAAAAATTGTTCGAATCAACAAAATTTGAAAAATTCTTTGAATTCGAAGACATAGCAGTGAATATTCCACCACACCGGCTTCTTGCTCTTAATCGTGGCGAAAAAGAAGGTTTTCTTTACATTAAAGTCGAATTTGAGGATAAGGCCATCATAGAAGAAATCAAAAACATGGTTATAAAGGACGAAACGTCAGAATTTGCTGACATCTTGAAAGAAGCTGTAGAACAAGGATATAAAAGGCTATTAGCACCCTCTTTGAAACGTGAATTACGCAAAAAAATCACAGAAACTGCGGAAAAACAAGCTATCAAAGTATTTTCCGAAAATTTGCGCAATCTCCTTTTAACGCCGCCCCTAAAGGATAAAGTCATTATGGGCATCGATCCGGCCTATAGAACCGGCTGCAAAGTAGCGGTAATTGACCAAACGTCGAAACTCCTAGAGACGGCTACCATTTATCCACATGAGCCACAGAATAAAAAAGTGGAAGCAAAAAAAATTCTTGCATCTCTTATAGAAAAACATAATGTAGATGTTATTGCTATAGGAAATGGAACCGCATCACGAGAAACAGAATTTTTAGTGGCGGAATTACTGAGTGAGAGTTTTCCACAAGTCCAATATGCAATCGTTAATGAAGCCGGTGCTAGCGTATATTCAGCGTCAGATATAGCCCGAGAAGAATTCCCAGATCTTGATGTTGCAATGCGTGGAGCAGTTTCTATAGCTCGCCGTTTACAAGACCCGTTAGCTGAATATGTAAAAATTGATCCCCGTTCCATTGGTGTGGGACAATATCAACATGACATTAAAGGTCTAAAAGAGGCTTTAGATACAGTAGTTGAGTCAGTTGTTAACACTGTTGGTGTAAATTTAAATACAGCCAGTTATTCCTTATTGAAATATGTTTCTGGAATAACACGTACAGTAGCAAAAAGAATTATTGAATATAGAAATGAAAACGGCAAGTTTAAAGGACGTAGTGAATTGTTGAAAGTCAAACGTCTTGGTGAACATACTTTTTTACAGTGTGCCGGCTTTTTAAGAATACCCGATTCACAGGAAACCCCGCTAGATAATACACCCGTCCATCCGGAGTCATACAATATTGCAATTGCGATTTTAAAACATTATAACTTTACAGAACGGGATTTATTGGATGAAAAACGCCGAATGAAACTTCAAGCGCACTTAAAAAATTGTGATCCCATGTCATTAGCTAAAGAACTTGGTTTTCAAGAGAAACAAGCAACTGTTGAAGATATTATTCAAGTTCTCCAAAGTCCGTTCCGTGATCCACGTGAAGACTTTCCTGCCGTTCAGTTAAGAAAGGATGTTCTTACGTTAGATGATTTGAAGGAAGATATGATACTAGAAGGCACGGTGACAAATGTGACTGATTTTGGAGCTTTTGTCGACATTGGTGTCAAAGTCTCGGGGCTTATTCACATCAGTCAGCTTGCCAATTCATTTGTTCGTCATCCGAGTGAGATTGTAAAAGTCGGTGACATAGTCAAAGTGCGCGTGTTATCCGTAGATAAAGAAAGAAAACGAATCTCACTATCATTGAAAATTAAATCGGAAGAAGCTGTACAAGCCGAGGAAACGAGGCGACACACTACTCCTAAACCGTCAGCCGGAAGAAAAACCGATAAACCGCAGTACAAACGAAGAAGTTTTACTAAAAAGCCAAGAAAAGAAGAAAGAATATTAGATGAGTTATATAAGAAAAAGAAGATTCGTTTGTAATTACATTGGGTCTTTTTAGCGCAAACGATGTCCTTCAACAAATTCTGAGAACATTTTGGAGGCAGTAGCTTCGGAGACAAAAACGGGTGCATATTTAAAACCATAAACGGATACAGAAATCAATGGTCCGTCAATTCCACGATCAAGACCGAGTTTTACGCCACGGACAACGTCAATTAAGGTTTCAGCTGCATTAGGGCCGTCTGTCGATTTTATGGTGATATCAATTTTTAATCGGGAATTAATACCATATTTCGCATCAATCCAGAAATAAGAGGTTCTATTGTTTCCCATAAATTCTAAAAAGTCGGTTGTCCCCGAAACTACGTCGTTTTCAGTTAAATAGGGTATGGTTCTTCGTATAGTTTCCGTTTTAATGAAACGTTTATCATACCGACGGTCGGGATCTAAGGTATTAAGTCCCTCTGCACCGCCGGAGACGTCAAGCTGATAGGTTGACACAATTCTGGCTCCAAAAGTATCTAAAAGTTCTAATAAACCCTTGTGAATTCTTGTACCACCAAGTTTTGATTGAAGGTCGTCTCCCGCTACAGGAAGTCCAGCTTTTTTGAACTTTCTTGCCCACTTATAACTGGAAGCAATTCTGTGCGTTGAGCATTGAACAAACGCACATTCTGCGTCGATTGCTGCTTGAGCATAGACTTCAGTGGCTTTTTTTACACCAGAAGGCAGTAAATTAATTAATATTTCGGCATTGGTATCTTTAAGGACCTGTGCTACATCAACTGATGGTTTATCGCTGATCTTAACTACTTTTGCGAGTAAATCCCCAACACCGTCTTCTACCGGTCCTTTTTGAACGATTACTCCGGTTTCGGGGACATCTACAAAAACTGGGCAGTTATTAGGTTCAGCAAAAATGGCTTCGGAGAGGTCTTTACCGACTTTCGCTTCGGTAACGTCAAATGCAGCTACTACCTCAATGTCGCTTACAGATAGGCCACCGAGGACTTTTTCGTTTCGCTTTTCAGCTTGATAATATGCCAGAAACTGCACAAATGCTGAAGCTGCATTTCCAATTCCAGCTATTGCTATTGGTACTTTTGGCATTTAAATCACCTTTGTTCAATTTTTAGAAGAAAAAGAAGTTTTCTTTCCTTTATGTGCTATGTTAACCTCTGTCTCACAGTTTTAATCCGCTATATAAATCTCTTTTTCATTTTTGATTTAGAGTCACTAACATTCAACTTTTCTTCTATTTTAAGCATTATATTGCTGTCTTTTTAGGTATTGCGGTTGTTAACAACATGTACAGTTGTCAAAGTTTACTTTTCCTTTTTAGGACCTAGGACAAAGAATAAAAATAAAAAACGCGTTTTTATATCGGTTTTTTTGTTGGCAATACTAGATGATTTTTTTGTGAACCGTCCGAGACAATTATAAAAACATTTTTATATGTATATTGGAAGTCGTTTTAAGGACGCAAATATTAATAAAAATTTACTGATAGTGACAAAGATGAGTTCGCTGGAACACATTAAATCGTTGGAATATAAAAAACGGTACAAAGAAGTTTTAGAACAATCACAGCAAATGCTAGAGAACATGAGTCCACAAGAGTCATTAGATGTTATAAAAGAGATTTATGAACATGTTGTGACTGCAATCAAAAGTCACAAAAAGAAACATGAAATTTTGGAAATTGTATATTATCTTTACAAAAAAGCGTTAGATTTTCATTTAAATGCTATTGCGACCACGCTCTTAGAGATTCTTGAGCCAGAAATAAAAGACTATTTAGAACGTAATGCTAAAAAAAAGGATAAGCTGTCATTAGATTATGCAAAAACACTTTATTACTATAGCAAAATGTTGAAAACTCAAAATCGACAAGAATTCACGGAATACTATCATGCCACAATGGAAGCATATAGGAATTTAGGGCGTGTCAATTATGAGAAAAAGAAATCTTTTGAACGGGGTAGGGATTATATCACTGATGCGCTGGAAAACTTTACATTAGTAATTAAAATCGCGTTAACGTTAAATGATCCAAACTCAGCTATAGAGGCTTGTATTTATGATCTACGGGCTTTATGTTCAAACAGAAAGTACAAGGAATTTTTGACGCACTTTCATACGTTTGATGAACTATTTCATCAAGCGTCACCTGAAATTAAAGTATCTTTGTTTGATCAGCAAAAAGATCTTCTTTGTTTATGCATTGAGGATCTTACCTCACAGAAAAAAATTCAGTCAAATGAGTTAGCATCTTTTTTAAGGTTGTATTATGATAGAATGT
>WAPZ01000762.1 GCA_015520535.1 Candidatus Heimdallarchaeota archaeon | reverse complement strand
CATTACCACTATATTTAAGTCAAGCTAAATTGTAATACTTAAGAAAAATGAATGGCAGAAATGTTTGTTTATGAATTTTTGGTTGAGAGTGATAATATGGCAACTGCAAATATCAATAATGACGCGACTTTATCTCAAAACGCTTTAACACGTTCTGATTTTATGAAAACAGAAACGACGTTTTTGGATCAATTAGTCCAAGTCTTGGAAATTTCTCTAATTTTTTTAACGGTGTATTCAATTATTATTTTGATTGATGCCGTGTTTGAAGAATTAGAGTTGTACAAACCGCTCAGCACATTGTTTTTGGGAGAACCAGGCGTTGGATCTTTTAATGGCGGACAATTTGAAGTTATTTTGCGCATAGGTTTTGTTTTCAACATAATGCTATTTACGTTGACCTTATTTTTTGGTGCGTGGATGAGAAAAACGCGTGATAACTGGAGTTTAAGTGATTTGGGCTTTACTCTTAAAACAAAGCGATTTGGTACGTGGGAAATTTTTCGTCGTGGTATTCTTTTAGGATTAGTGGCGTTATTGGTTCAGTTCGTGGTAATGACCTCTGCGGTATATATTACCAGCGGTTATAATCTAAACGCTGCCCTTCTCTCCCATACTTTTATTAATGAAAAAACAGGCACATTTTTTACCTCAAAGCAATTGCTAGCTGAATTTTACTTTGGTTTCATTGAAATGGGATTTATTTGGCCAATGACTGCGGGATTTTTCTTCTTTTCGTACTGTAACACCTCATTACGGTCAAAGTTCCCCGAAGGAGTTGCTAACCTTTTGTCTACTTTATTTTACGTGTTTTATTTGGCTTTTTTCTTTATGATAACCACACGCGGAAAACTTCTGGCGTTTTTTCAAATGTCGACGAATTTTTTATTCTGGAGCCAATTATTTGTATTTTTCATTATGCTCTATCTTTCTTTTACCGCGTTTGGCGAAACAAAATCTTTATTACTTCCCTTTACCCTAAATTTTGTCTTTAATGCGGGCTTAACTCTTTTCCGTTCTCTTAATTCCCTTCTTTATTCGCAAGCAAATATTTTAATGATAGTTCCCTATCTTCTTTGCGCGCTCATTGTTATTTTTTGGTATTTTCAAAAGAAAACTGATTTTTCCACCCTTCGTATTGCATTTAAACAATTGGTTGACAAAACAAATACTGAAGCCAGTAAAGTCCTCGGTTTAACCATTCTTTTTGTCCTCTTATCCTTTATTTTTCCAAGTATTCTTGAATTGGTTGTCAGTCTCCGAATTACGGAAGCTAATACAACTGGATTACCAATCTGGCTTTTGTCGGTCACTTACGGGTTTACATATGGCTTCATCATAATTTTGTCCGTTATTGTTCTCACCTATGAGCCCAGTCAAGTGTACGATGTCTTATTAGTAAAAAAACCCGACGGTTTACCCCTTGCCGCACGAATTAAACTGTTTCAATCGGATCAAGTGCTTATCTCTGGATTTTTCACCGCTCTATCTGCGGTGAGTGACGAGTTAGAAGCCCGACCCTCCGAACTCCGCTCGATTCGAAGAGGCGAACGTGAGATTATGATCGAAGAAGGCGTTCTGACGCGGGTCATTGCATTAGTTGACAAAGACTTACCCGCAATCCGCAATGCTATTGCACAAAAACACCGAGAATTTGAAATAAAATACCATGAAACACTTGAAAAATGGATTGGGGAAGAAATGAAAGAAGCCAAGAAATTTGTTAACGAACTAGGAACTATTGCCATCCGCTTTAACTTCCCCGATCAAACAAAGTGGCTAGCACTTCTGACCGCCATCTTCTCGCCACTTATGATAATTCTTATCAGTCTACTTTAATGATACTGATAACTTCTTCTTATCATTTTTTAAATCCGCTGAATTTTTTTAAACTAAAAACTGCCTCTATGACATGACATCAAACAGATGAAAACATTTAGAGGTCGGTATGTATGGAAATTCATGTCGAAACCGCAGATATTGAAAAGAAAAATCATGAGAAAAACGATATCCTCATCATTTTGCTGGGAAAAGAATATCAGCAATTAGAACAGCTCTTTTCCTTCAGTTTATCAGACCAACTACAAAATGTTACCACAAAAACATCATTTGCACTAAAAATGGGTAAAATTTCTCCACCAATAATACTTCCAAATGGAGCCTTGACTGTTTTTGTCGGAATTGAGCCCATAACTGATGACTACCACTTAGAAAAATTCCGAATAACTGGCGGCGTGCTTTCAGATAAACTTAAAGATTCAATGAAAAAAGGTACAAAGGTCGGAATTGTCCTTGATTCCTCAATAATGACAGATGAAATGACACGTGCGTTTTTAGAAGGACTTTTGTTAAAAACCTTCCAAGACTCTTATCTCAAAACCCGCGAAAAAGAAAAACTAGTCCATCCACTTACGGAGGCACACGTTACCTTCTACATACCCAATAAAACACAGTTGTCAACCTTCTCCAAGAAAATTCACGAAACTGAGATAATCTGCAAATGGACAAATTATGCACGATCATTAAGCAACTTACCACCAAATATTGCTACTCCCAGTTATATTGCCAATAAAGCTATTGAAAACAGCAAAAATCTTGAAAATGTAGAAGTAAAAGTGCTTTCCGAAGAGGAATGCCGAGCACTGGGAATGGGATCCTTTTTAGGAGTAGCGCAAGGAACGGATGAACCCGCAAAATTTGTAATTATTGAGTATAAACCAAAAAATGCCAAAAACACAAAACCATATGTCTTCGTTGGAAAAGGAATCACCTTCGATTCAGGCGGCATTACCCTTAAAAAAGGACAAGGAATGGAATTAATGAAGCATGACATGCAAGGCGCCGCTGTTGTCCATAGTACCGTGTTTTGTGCTGCAGAACTCCAGCTGCCATTCCATATAATTGGAATTACGCCACTTACCGAGAATTTACCAAGTGGTAAAGCCTATAAACCTGCTGATGTCGTAAAAACACTGGACGGAAAAACCATCGAAATTATTTCAACCGATTCTGAGGGTAGAATGATCCTCGTCGACGCTCTCACTTATGCCGCCACCACATACGACCCAGAATGGATCATTGACATCGCAACTCTGACCGGCGGCATGGTCGTAGCACTCGGAGAATATACCATTGGCCTTTTTTCAAACAACGATGCTTTAGCCGAAAAAATCATTTCTGCATCTAAAAAATCGGAAAAAGTATGGCGTTTCCCATTATGGGAGGAATATGACAATTACTTGAAATCTGATGTCGCTGACTTTAAGAATACTGCTGGCATGAAAGCTTCATCTATTAATGCCGCACGCCTTCTCAGCCATTTCGTCAAAAATTATCCCTGGGCACACTTAGACATTGCCGGCACTGCATGGAATCCGCCGTCGCCACGTAATAAATATTTAAACCCTGGAGCTACAGCTGCTGGTCATCGCCTACTCACACAATTACTGATTGATAGTACAAAAAACAATTCGTAATTACACACCAATTACGATTTTGACTCTTTTACTTATTTTATTGAATGAGCTCGTTTAATTTAACTAATAAAAAGTTCAAATTCGAAACATAAATGAATTGTTCGCCAAAAATTGTGTTTACTAATTCAGAGACATTGTTAAAGTGCCTAGTTTCGGGATGTTCTTTCAAAAAATAGGGCATATATTGCGTTTTCTTAGTTAACCAAGCATCAATTGCAGCAAAAGCGCTGCCACCAACAAAGATCGGGACTGAAATCCGTGTTTTGAGGTCAAAAAGATAATTTAAAGCGGGAATTGTCTGGTTATGTGCCATCACAGACAGTACATAGCAATTCATCTCTTTTTCGGTCTTTTCTAGCTCTTCGGGCGTTAAGGCAAAACCTAACAACTTCGTTCGAAAACCATGACGTTTTAAATGGAGATCAATTTGTAAAATGGCTTTGTGAATATTTCCAAGAGTTCCAGTACCTATAAGGTGGCTAGTTTTCTCAAAATAAGAGTGTTCAAAGAATTGTTTCACAATATATTGATAACATGCATAATAGGCATCCCAGAAAACATCAAAATCTCGGTAAGACACGGTTGGATTGTGAACAATTGGTTTTCCGTCCCAATCATATTGGGAGTACCACTGGTTTGACAAATGTGAGAGTGCCTTATCCATTGCATTAAGAATAGCGGGAAACGATTCTTTCTTAGAAATGTGTATAAGGCATTGAACCGCCTCTTTAGTCTTTCCTTTGATTAAATAGCGAGTTAAGTCATTTAATTTCAAGAACTTCACCGTTTCGGAGAGAATACTCTAGAGAACGCATTTCATGAACATTTTTTCTTTAGGTTTAAAAAGTAATCATGTGGTTAATATTAAAAAAATAAAATTTTCATCAAAAAAGCAAATTTTAAAATGATTTAAGCAAAACATTTCCTAGAGCATAATTGAGAGAACTATAAAGCCTAGAATTTTAGTAAAAATGATGGGTGAATAAAGTGGGTAAGTTTTTCGAACAAATCAGTGAAGATGAGGAAATTAACTTATCAGCAAGAGATTTAGTCTTTTATGAGGAATGGCCAAGCGTAGATCTGCGAAACACCGTTTTGGAACGATTACCAAAAGAAAAAAGCCTAGAAGCCAAGCCCTTAGAAAAGGGTGCTTACGATGTGACGCGGTCTTATCGTGCGATTGAATTGGTAGAGAAATATAAGCCGACCATTTATTTGGAAGGATTGGAATTACGGAGTGAAAAAAAGAGTCGCAACTGGGGAGGAATTTTATATCGTGTGGTGGCGGACACCGCTGATTTGCAGACGGCAAATCGTGCCACGTTGCAATTTATTTATGTATGGACCAAGCAGCAATGGTTTATCTCATTTTGGATGACAATACTCCCGTTATTAATGTTATTCTTCTTAAGTGCGTGGATTAGTACGGATCTCCTTTTTTACAATACTGATGTTTTTGGTGAAAATCCAAGTGACATTAGTGAAAGTCTGATCTTTCTGCCAAGTTTTCTCCGCTTGTCGGATCGCATTTTTATAATTCTTCTCATTAGTATCTTATTTATTATAGTAGGAATTCGGTATAGTATCAGTTATCGTCAATTCGTGTTTCATAACCTCACGCTCTTCATATTTTTTGGGCTGCTGTTTGCGCTTCAAATCGCAGAAATCATGTTCGACATTGTCCCTCCATTCATCATTGTCTTGAATTACCAATTAACGTATGTTATTCCTTATTTAAATTTCTCACAAGACAATCTTGTTGATCTTTCAATTCGTTTTCCTTTTATTTCATTCATATTCCTGATATTGGCGATTATTTTTTTGTTTATTTATTTATTTCAGCCAAAAATTCCTTTTATAGAATCAAAACATGAAATGGATTATGCACCAGTATTTGTTTATTTAAAACGGGATGCTACGGGAGAATGGACCTTAGACTATATTATCTATGACAAAATTCATTATTATACTGGCATTTTAACGGCTGAAGAGCTACAAAAACAGAAACTTCTTTACAAAGCAACGTCACCAATTTTAGTGATCAACAACACGTGGCATTCTTTTGCACCCGAACGCCCTAAATGGATACGGTGGTCTTTTGCCTTCGTCATCTTCCTTATTAGTATGGGAATTTTTCTTTTTAGCATCTTTTCCCCAATTAATTATTTGATTTTCCTTAAACAGATGTTAGGTGAATTTTTTGCTGAGATTATCAGTAGAGTGGTCATTCCTTTAACTATCTTTGGATCGGGTCTTTATTTCATAATTCACTGGCCAACTAAATTGTATGAAAAAGAAAACCTCTTAGAAGAACGTTACCACTTATCACAAGTAAAATTATCAGCACTATGGAGCCTAGAACCAAAAGAAGCCCAATTAAAGATCAAAAAGAAACTTCAAGATCCCTTCAATACCGATAAAGACTTTTGGAAAACCTTCCGCGATTAACAAGCCATTTTTTTCTATTTTTTTACTTTGAACCGCACATTTTTTTTCTTTTAAGCTAAAAAAGAAACGACAAGAAAAGAATGAAAAAATTATTTTTTTATTCGACTTTTAAGAGCTCTATCTCAAAAATCAGCGTTGAATTAGGTGGTATGATATTTCCGACACCACGTGAGCCGTATGCCATCTCCGGCGGGATGGTCAATCTTCTTATCCCACCGACTTTCATGCCAACAACACCTTCGTCCCAACCTCTAATTACTTGACCAGCATCAAGTAGAAAGGTGAAAGGATCGCCACGATCCCGTGAACTGTCAAATTTTTTTCCATTAGTGAGCCATCCTTCATAATGGACAGTAATTTTTTTGCCTTTTTCAGCAACCTGAGCGGTACCAATTTTTATCTCTTCAATTTTTAATTCGGTCAAACGTTTGCGCCTCCAGTTTTAATTGCGTTATTTATTTTAATAGTAGATTGCCTAATGTTCGCAATAACAATCCTCGACTTCATAACAAGAGAGGTTCATGCCTTTATTTTCAATTTGAATGGTGGTGTGATTTATATTGAATTTTTTCTTAAGAAACTCTTGTATTTCTTTTATAGAAACGTTTTCTTTTTTATTGTTTGAAAGCACAATGTGTAATGCTGCAGCTAGAAGATTAGAACTAATCATCCACACATGAAGATCATGGACATCTTCAATCATCGGAAACTTTTGTTCTAATTCTGCTTTGATGAGTTCGGCGTCGATTCCTTTAGGAGTTCCTTCAGCTAGAATGTGAATACTTTCACGAATAATCCCAAAAGCACTGATTGCAATTAAAGTGGCAATGAATAAGCTGACAATAAGATCCCAAACATATTGAGTGGTAATAAAAATCAGAATTGCGGCAGCTAGCACACCAACAGATCCTAATGTATCTCCTAATACATGAAGAAAGGCACCTTTGACATTAAGATTTTCTTCTTGTCCTCTAAAAAGGATTGCTGCAGCTATTATATTTATAATTAAGCCGATTAAGCCGATGACGAACATACCTTCAAAGTCAATGGGTTGTGGCTTTAAAAAACGATTATATGCCTCTAAAACGGTCCAACCAACAATAAGTATGAGAAAGACGCCATTTCCCAAAGCAGTTATCACTTCAAATCGATGACGTCCAAACGTGTGTCGACTATCATGTGGCGTTCTTGCTAAGTGAGCTGCAATAATTGCCAAGCCAATAGACATAGAGTCTGTCAGCATATGAAACGCGTCAGTTAAGAGCGCCAGACTTCCAGTTATAATACCACCAATAACTTCTACTATAATAAAGGACGTAATTAAGAAAAAAGCCCAATATAATGTTTTTTGGGAGGCACTATGGCTATGATCATCCATTTAATTTCACCTATCCTTTCAAGCTATCATACGGTTTGTGTGTTTAAAAAAATTTGGTTTCAGCCAACCTTTCTTGGAACTCATGTAATGGTAGTGCAAAAAATGGCGTCAATAATTCCATCGGAGTGAGTGATCCATGAGTATTTGCAAAGAGAACCACATCATCTAAATCTGTTCGCACTCTAGACGACGAATAAATGGAAGGAAGGACAAAATTATCTTTAAATACAACGCATATTGTCCCAACGCGTTTTTCCACGTTTTTCCTAATTTCATTACTTAAAGGCATAGGTGCCCCAAGTAAAGGAAGAACTTCATCAAACTTCAATACAATGGCTTTATTTGAAAAATTTTCTGTCAAAAGTTCTTTTAAGGAATCGATATGATGTGATTCCGGATAAAAATGAAGGACGCGACCCGACGATCCAATCAATGGACTATATTTCATACATTGGGAAAGTAAAGGTTTTGGAATCATAAAGACGTTTTTTTTATCTAAAGGAACTTGCCCATGGTCTGATACTAATATAATAACAGTTTTTTTCAATGTATCGGATGAAAAATGATTTAACATTTGTTTCCAAGCCGTTACATAGTGTGTCAGAAGTAGTGGCTGAAGATAATGTGATGTTCCAAGGGTATGAGCAAGATTGTCGATAGTAGCAGTATATAAGATGAACAGTTTTTTTGTAGCTGGTTGTCGTTCAATTAAAAGTCGAATTTTTTCTAAGGCTTCATAAAAGGTCAAATATCCAAGATTTCTCTCTTTTTGTGGATATATAATATGTGAAAAACCGGAATTCAGAAATGCTTGGTGAATTAAGTGATAATAAGACACATTTTTGTGAAAGTTTTCAAAAAATGGCATTTTCCATAGAATTTGGGCTCTTGTTTCTTCGTCGGTTGGTAAAGGAGTTCTTTCACCCGCCATATTTATCTTTGTATATCGTAAATGGTCAATTAACGAATGTAGGAAGGGTACATGCATTACATGGGCAAATAAGCCATGTTGTACTGGAGGAGCTCCTGTCATAATAGATGTTATGGCTACCGCAGTAGTCGTTGGGAAGACGGAAGATAAAAAACCGCCATATTCTTGAATTAACGTACTATAAGGGCTATGTTCATTTAAATTGGAACCAATACCATCGATCAACCAAATAATCACATTTTCAACCGAATCAACGGTATCAATTATCGTATTCGCCAAGTGCTGCATTTCATGAGGAAGGTCGGAATTTTTTTCCAAAAAGAATAGATATTTCACGAATTGCGGAATACTAATAATTGATTTTTCATAATCCGGATAGAAAAGATTGTCGTCAAGCGTTGAAAATGTTGGTGTGAACATTCATGACACGCGTCCGCTATATAACAATGAATTTCAGCTAAAATATGATTAT
>WAPZ01000761.1 GCA_015520535.1 Candidatus Heimdallarchaeota archaeon | reverse complement strand
GTGAAAAAGTGCATTAAGAGATTTTCAGTTATATGCTCATTTGTCAAAAAATGACGGTAAAACAATTTTTTGATTACAGAGGTGATATGTTAATATTTAAACCATCATAAAACTGGTCACATTGTTCCTTTGGTTGTATTTAAGATTGACAAAAAAGATTTTGCCGAATACAAAAAAATCCAATTTTTAGATGGGTGTGTTTGGATTTTTAAAGCGTAAAAAGTACTGGCATCACAAGAAAAATAGATTTGCCAATGGTTTAACTGAAAATATAATAAGTGAACAGAACTATGGACATCTTTAGTCGGTTTCAAGCCTTCATAAATGAATTTTTAGATGAAAATGGAGATGTATTATATCTCAATGAAATTAAAGAGATGATTCGGGAAGGAAAACAATCACTTTTAATTGACTATGAACACTTGCTCAGTTTTGATCCGCCAATCGCTGAGCATCTGCTTATGTATCCCGAACTTTTCCTTAAACAAGCAAATCGAGTGTTAAAAACTTATATAGCCGAGTTAGATCCCACGCATTTTGAACGCTTTCAAGATCGTTTTTACGTGCGTTTTTACAATGTAGACAGTCATGCCAATGTATCAATTCGTGAGATTAGATCACACCATCTTGAACGACTGATTACAATAAAAGGAATAGTCACAAAAATCACTGAAATTCGTCCGTTGCTCAGAAAAGCAAAATTCAAGTGTTTACGTTGTGGGTTTAGCGATATTTGGATGGAACAAATAGAAGGTCGTTATACGATCCCGACAGAATGTCCCAATCCAGAATGTAATAGGCGAGGTCCCTTTTCTCTCATTAAAAATGAATCAGAATTTATTGATTGGCAGTCAATTACTGTTCAAGAACGACCGGAAGAATTACCGCCGGGTCAATTACCAATCTCCTTAAGTTGTACAGCGTTGGATGATATGGTGGGCTTGGTTCGACCGGGCGATCGTATCAAATTTACCGGAATTCTAAAAACACGACAGAAATCAAATCTGAGTCGCGGTCAATTAGCCACGTTTTTCCCATATTTAGATATACTTTCCGTGGAAAAAGAGACAGAAGAATACGAAACATTAAATATTACGCCGGAAGATGAAGAAAAAATTAAAGAGCTCGCCAAGGATCCTTTTATCTATGAAAAAATACGTAATTCGATTGCACCCTCAATTTATGGCTATGACAATATTAAAAAGGCGATTGCACTCTTACTCTTTGGTGGCGTCGCAAAAACGACAACTGAAGGAGTGAAAATCCGTGGTGAGTCCAATATTCTTCTCGTAGGTGATCCGGGTGTTGGAAAGTCTCAATTACTTCGTAATGTTATGACTTTGGCACCACGGGCGATCTATACTTCTGGACGTGGTAGTAGTGCGGCGGGACTTACCGCTGCAGTGACACGAGAATCAGAAACGGGTGAAATGACTTTAGAAGCGGGAGTATTGGTGCTGGCTGATAAAGGGATTGCAGTCATTGATGAATTTGATAAAATGCGTGCGGAAGATCGTTCAGCAATTCATGAGGCCATGGAACAACATTCGTATCACCCATCAACTGAAATCACACTGGCGGATGGAACAATCGTAAAAATAGGCGAGTTAGTCGAGCGTTTGTTCAAAATACATCGCAAAAATGTAATTGAGGGCGTGCATTGTGAAATTTTACCCTTGGAAGAGGATATTCACATTCTAACAACAGATTTCAAAACGATAAAATCCATTCGCATTGATCGTGTGAGCCGACATGAAGCACCGGATCATTTCTTTCGAATCACTTTTTCTAATGGAAGATCTATAATTGTAACGCCAGAACACCCAATATATGTGTATGATTTTGGTATTACCACACGTGCGGCGTCAGAATTGAAAACGGGAATGATTGTTCCCGCACCACAAAAAATTACGTATAAGCAACGACCGATTGTCTTAAAAACTGACTTTAAACATGATCAAAAACCTATATCTTTTCCAGACGTCATGACACCGGAATTAGCCGCGTTCTTGGGATACTTAGCCACAAAAGGTAGCGTTAATGAAAGAAAAAATATAATTGAATTCAAATTAAACGTCAATAGTTCCAAAATAGTTCGCCATGTAGAAAACCTCATTCATAAACTGTTTCTTATAGAACCTCGAACTAGTTATAATGCCAAACAGCAACAACAAGTGATACGTGTCATATCGCGCTCCCTTCTAGAGTATTTAAAATGCAATTTTCCGGAATTAATGAGAAAACCTTCCAATAAACGAATTCCTCGACAAATATTTTCTTCACATGAAAATATACGGATAGCATTTCTTAAAACTGCATTCAGCAATAAAAGCGCCATAACTCCAGAAACATACGCCTATTATACCGTATCTGAAAAAATGGCTGATGATTTTCAAGAGCTATTATTAACATTAGGGATACACAGTCAAATATTGCGAAAAAGAACTAAATCAAATAAAAATAGGAAAAAGCAGAAAAAATACTACTTAGTTTCCATTAAAGGCTCTAGTGTAGAGAAATTCACACTGAAAGTGATGCCGACAACTCACATGGAAACCCACTCGCCAAAGCACAGAAAACATACTATGATAAGAGCTAAAAACAAAAGAAAAGTGAAGATTAGGGAAAATCTACCCCCAGATGTTGTCACTATTATTAAAGAGTGCTTGAAAGACTTAAATCTTCTTAATGATGAGCATCTTTGTCAGCCAATTGCAAATGATGAATACGGTATTACCATCGAGACCGTTAAAAAATATCTAAAAATCCTGAAAAAACGCTATCACAAACTAAAAAATCAGTTCACACAAATGAAAATTAATCCCTTCAAAGAAAGAATACAATACAGATACACATCGGGGCAACTTTCCGAAATAATTTCAGAATGGACACATAATACTGTCGATTACCAGGAAAATGACGAATATTGGGGAGAAAAAAGCGATCAAAGGTTTTCAAACCGAAAAGCAGAAGAATATGAACAATTTTTAAGGAATATAAGGAAAAAAATCGCCTACCTTGAGCGATTGTGCCGCTTTGAGTGGGTTCAAGTAATTTCGATTGAAAAAATCCCAAATAGCGGCAAATACAAAACAAAATGGGTGTATGATGTCACGATTGAACCCACACGAAATTTTATTTCTCAAGGCTTAGTTCTTCATAATACGATTTCTATCGCAAAAGCCGGAATTGTTGCAACGTTAAATTCGAGAACATCTGTATTAGCAGCTGCAAACCCACGTTTGGGGCGCTGGAATGAATATAAGGATTTAGCACAGAACATAAACCTCCCACCGACGATTATCAGCCGTTTTGATCTGGTGTTCGTGTTAAAGGATGTGCCTGACATTGAAGAAGATACACGAAAAGCTGCTCACATTTTGAATCTTCATGCGTCCGGTGGAACCGTTCAAACTGCAGCAATTGACCGTCAACTTCTCAAAAAATATATTGCGTACGCGCGACAACACATAAAACCCAGACTGACACCAGATGCGGCGGCACGACTTCAAGAATTTTATATAGAGCTCCGGAGTCGGAGCACGAACTTGACCGAAGCTGGAGCCGTCAATCCGATTGCCATTACACCACGACAACTAGAGTCGTTAGTTCGTTTAGCAGAAGCACATGCTAAAATGGCACTTCGTGAAGAAGTCACCGTTGAGGATGCCAATGAAGCCATTCGATTGATGCAAGCTGCGTTAGAGGAAATCGCCCGAGACCCAGAAACTGGAGAGATTGACATTGACCGAGCTTCAGGTGGCGTAAGTGCACGTTCTCGAAGCAAAGTGGATAGAATTCTAGAAGCTGTGGACAGAATTTTAGATTCAACAGAAGATGGGACATACGATCGCGCTGAGCTAATTAAAAAGGTCGCAGAAGAGCTTAATCTCGAGAGCAGAGAAGTCGAAGAAGTATTAGAAAATGCCGAACGACAAGGATTATATTATCGACCTGGCACCACACGTATTGGCAAAACATAAGAAAGAGCGTCAATTCACTAAAGCGTATGTGAAAAATTTAATTTCAAGAAACTAGGAGTTTCACGTTTATGAAAACAAATTCAGAGTACGCGGTAGACAAACTTCCGCTTCCTCAAGTTGCCATTGACTATATCAAAGAGATGGGAATAACGACTCTTCATCCACCACAAGCGTTAGCTGTTAAAAAAGGCCTTCTTCAGCATAAGTCAATGGTTGTCGCAATACCAACTGCTGCCGGTAAGACATTGATTGGTCTTATGGCAGCATTGAAAGTTTTACTGGAAGGAAAGGGTAAAGTACTCTATCTTTCACCACTACGTGCGTTAGCATTAGAAAAGTATGAAGAGTTCAAAAATTTAGAAGCCTTAGGTTTTAACGTGCGAATGAGTTCTGGTGACTTTGATTCACAAGATAGTTGGCTAAAAAATGCGCATTTTATAATAACGACGAATGAAAAACTTGATGCGTTTTTAAGACATCATGTATCGTGGTTACTATCCTCGATTGGGTTGGTAATCATTGATGAAGGCCATTTAATTGCCAGTTCAGATCGTGGTCCCACGTTAGAAGTTGTAATCACCAAGTTACGGCGTTTACATCCAAATGCTCAATATTTACTTTTAAGTGCCACCATCCAAAATGCACAAGATTTAGCGGATTGGCTCCAAGCTGAGTTAGTTACGAGCGATTGGAGGCCTATTCCACTTAAAGAAGGGGTATTATATGACAAAAAAATTTTTTGGACAGAAAAGGACTTTAGCGAACTTAACCGTGATTATAAAAATGACATTGATGCCATTATTGAGGATACGCTAAAAAACAATGCACAAATTCTTTTATTTGCCAATACAAGAGCAAAAGCATTGAAGCTCTGCAAACAAGTTCGTCGAATAAGTGCAAAGCTTATTGACACAGAAACCATAACGGAATTGAGGAAACTTGCTGAAAGTGTTGAAGGTTCGGAAGATGACCCAATTGTACAAGAGTTAAAAATCTCAATATTAAATGCCGCAGCGTTTCACCATGCCGGCTTATTAGCTAGTCAACGGAAAATCGTGGAACGCGGATTTAAAGCAGGATACATAAAAATATTAACCGCTACACCAACATTGGCTGCTGGTGTGAATATTCCCGCACGGAGAGTTGTAATAACCTCTGTATATCGTTATAGTGATGGTTATTCAAGGAAGATACCAGTAATGGATTACAAGCAGATGAGTGGTCGTGCGGGACGCCCAAAATATGACCCTTATGGAGAAGCTGTCATACTGGCTAGAAAACCCGAGGATATCAGCCTATTTTTTTCTCGCTACATTAATGGGCAACTAGAAAAAATCGATTCAAAACTAGCCTCACAAACGGCACTCAGAAAACATATTTTAAGCATCATTAACGACGCGAAACGCCTCACGTTCCAAGAATTAATCGAGTTTTTTAGTAACACATTTTATGGAAAACTCTATGGTTTAGAGGGAATAACCGCAAATCTCATGGAAGTAGCGGGATTTTTAGCTGATAATAATTTAATTACTATTGATTATGGAACAGAAATGCTAATAATTACGCCACTGGGCAAACGTGTTTGTGAACTCTATATTGATCCCTTAAGTGCCGTAATTATCCAAAACGGATTATATGAATGGGAGTTAAAAGTTAATCAAATACAAAAAGAACATTTGCCACTCATCTTATTGGATCTCATCAGTAGCACACCAGATATGCCGTCGTTACGGATACCAAACAATTTTTTTGATGATCTCCGCAACATATTATTCAATTACTCTGAGGAGCTTTTATATGAAATACCAGAATATTATGAAGAAATTAAGATGGAATTTCGTCTCAAAGCCTTCTATACGGCATATATTTTGAATGAATGGATTAATGAGGTTCCCATTCAAAACATTGTTCGGAAATATAATATTCATGCTGGTGATATAGCCCGGCTAGCTGAAAACGGTGAATGGCTGCTTTATTCCCTTAAAGAACTCCTAAAAGTCCAAAAAAAAGATCTTTCTGGGCTTGTACCCTTTCTCGATGACGTGGAAAAACTTATTGTGCGAGTAAAGATTGGTATTAAAGAAGAACTAGTTGAGCTCGTAAAAATTCCAAATATAGGTCGCGTTCGAGCAAGAATATTAAAAAATGCGGGAATTACATCACTTGAGGATCTCAAAAACAAGCCGATATCATTTTTTGTTGACCTTCCCGGGTTTGGTCAAAAATTAGGAAAAAAAATATTAACTTATCTTCATGAACAACATATCGAAGAATTAAGTGCCCTTAAGTCAGCGGAAGAACTCATTGAATATCACATATCTACTCGTAAGACCACGGCCAAAAAAAAGAACGCTAATTCGAACACCAAAAAAAATAAGATGAAAAAAAGAGAAAACACACAAACAGATTTACGCTCCTTTTTTGATTAAAATGATTTTAACTGGTTTTGCGTCCTTAAGCGTGAGTGGATGTAGGTTGAGCGTTCATATAGATGAAGTCGACATAGAAATTTTAAAGCTCCTCAAAGAAAACGCCCGAATAAAAAACACCGAAATTGCCAAACGCATTGGAATTAATGAATCCACAGTAAGAAAACGCATTGAAAAACTAGAAAAGACGGGATATATTAAAGGTTACACTATTACGCTTGGGAAACCCGTCACAATGGGAATTAAGGCTTTTATATTGGTACAAATTGTTGGAATTGTTCCGACGGATACAGTAATAAAGGAATTAAGTTCAATAGAAGAGATTCAAACCATATGGGAACTTGCAGGTTCTAATGACTTGCAACTTTATGTGGAGTGTACCAATCCCGACCGCTTAAATGAAATAATCAACATAATAAGAAGTATCGACGGTGTAAAAAGCACTGAAACCACGTTAATTCTAAGAGAAATCATCCTTTAGGCTCGATTAAGAAGCATCACGTCCATTTTTCTCCCCATTCTCGCAACGACTCAAGTATAGGCTTTAACGCTTTTCCTTTTTCCGTTAACCGATATTCAACAGCAACTGGAATCTCATTTGTTCGAACTTTGCGTTCTACAATCTTATATTCTTCCAAGCGCTTCAAAGATTGGGATAATGACGATGGACAAATTCCCTTTCCATCGCTAAAGGCTTGAGAAATCTTCTCTTTTAATTCATTAAAACGTAAAGGACGTTCGCTCATCGCAAGCAAATGACAAATAACTAAGTCCCATTTTCCAGAAAGCATGTTAAGTGCACGCGTTAATGGGCATTTTATTTCCACTTTTTCCGCTCTTTTGCGCCCCATTTCACCATATTCTCCATCAAATCAATTATGATGCTGCGTTAAAGTGTGTGTTTCGATGTTTTTCGTTTCATTGTCAGTGGTGATTTACGATGCTGCAGGTACCTATTATGACTATGCCGACCAAAAAGCGTACGTTGAACCTTTAGCGCCAAATTCTTCGTTTAGCTTCAAAAAACTTCTATGTAAACATACCGCAAAAGTATTTAAATAACTAGCATTTTATGAGAAAAAAAAGAAAAAAAATGAGAGGCAACTGCCGAATTTTCACAATGTTTTGTGAGTACCATCGCAAAAGGGCTTGTTTTTACTTCGTTTGCAGCGACATAATGCAACTTTCTTCTTTTCTTCGATTTCAAATTTAATAGGTCGAAATGACGTCTCCTTATGGGAGCCATCACAAAAAGGCTGATTTTTTGAACGGCCGCAGGCACACCAAAAATATTTACCCGCCTCTAATTCCAAAACTGCTGGGCTTGTAGCAGCAATTACCGGTAATTCATCTGAACTCATCATATATCACCAAAAATTTTACGACAACACTCGTCTACTTTACCATAGAGAAGGAAGTCCAAGTATCGTTTGTAAACCAAGGGGCCACGGACCGGGTATAGCTAAGAACATAAAACATGCTCCTAAAAGCCCCATATTCTTCATAAAATTAGTCATTTCTATCATTTTCATTTGTGGGTCATTAAGTGCCCAGAAATTGTGCATGATAAATGTTGTCGGAATTAAAAAGACAATGATAGCAAGAGCACCGATTTCTGGATAAATGCCTAACAATATGGTAAGACCACCGAAAAGCAATTGAATACCCGTTAATGCAACGATGACTTTCGTGCTGGGAACACCCTTCGCTTTCGCGTACTGTGTCAGACCTTCCAATTGCATCAAATGATTAAGACCAAACATTATGAAAATAAAGCCGAAAATTAAGCGGCCTATCAAAAGCCAAATATCGGCAAACGGAAATTGGATACTGAATATATCAACCGCCATTTATTACGTGTCCTCCTTTTATTTTTATAGTAGCGATTTTGTTTTTAGTAGTTTTTTAATAGTTAATAGTGTTGTTCGAGATAACCCAAATGAGAAAGATCATTTAAAT
>WAPZ01000760.1 GCA_015520535.1 Candidatus Heimdallarchaeota archaeon | reverse complement strand
CGGAGATAGAATTTTTGATATGATTATTAACGGTCCGTTTTTACAAATTTTTGAAAAAGTTTCCCTTTTGTTTACTTAGAGTTCAAGAGAATCTTTAAGACCCTTGTAACGATTTCGAATTGTTACCTCAGTTACATTAGCTGCTTCAGCTATATCTCTTTGAGTTTTATCTTCTCCATTTTTTACACAGGATAAGTAAAGCGCCGCAGCTGCTAATCCCATAGGATCTTTTCCTGCAGATACTTCATTTTTTTGTGCTTCTTTTAGAACTTTAATTGCGTATCTTTTTGTTTTTTCTGCAATACCAATTCTGCTTGCAATTCTAGCAACACATTGAATTGAATCAGTAACAGGCATTTTCAAATCAAGTTCTTTTACTAATAATCGATAACATCGCGCTATGTCTTTTCTCTTGATGTTTGCAGCTTGTTCAACATCTTTAAGATTTCTTGGTGTTGCAGTATCACGACATGCAGCATATAGAGCAGATGCCATCAATGCTGAAATTGATCTTCCTCGAACTAGACCTTTTTCTAGTGCTTTACGATAAATGTAAGCTGCTTTTTCAATTACTGCATCAGAGATTGCAAGTTTATCCTTAAGTCTATTTAACTCACTGAATGCTTGTCTAAAGTTTCTATCAACTGGTTCATGTACTTGGCTTCTGCTATCCCAAGTTCGAAGTCTCTCGATTGTACTTTTCATGGAAGCGGTTAAAGGTCGTCCAGATGCATCTTTGTTTACAGGATTGATTATTGTTGCAAGCCCCATATCGTGCATTGTTAATGAAGTGGGTGCACCAGCCCTAGCTCGATCACCATGTTCATCTTGTGTAAAAGAACGCCATTCAGGGCCAGATTCTTGGAGTTTTTCAGATAAGACAAAGCCACACTTGGAGCAAAACATTTCCCCAGATTCATTATCTGTGACTAGTTGTCCTTTTCCACACCTAGGACACATATCTTTTGGATTTGTTTGTTTTACCATAATATCACCACGATTGTAGGGTTATCTCCACACTAGGGATATATGAAGCAACAACTTTTTTGCCAATTTTGTCCTTTTTGGCAGGCATAAATATAGCGAATTTAAGGAATATAGAAAAGTCTTAACAAAATTAACTGAGGTAGAATGAAAATTTTCTTTATAATCCCATTGTTGGTGGCCTTTTTGGTTGGTAGTACTATACTACCAACTTTTGCAGAGACTATAAAACAAACAATGGAGGGTGGAATGGACATAGAAATTTCTTATCCTGATTCTGTTATAATAGGGCGTGACTTTGCAATATCAATTTTGGTAAAAAATAATGGATGGGAAGAAAAAGAACAGGTTTCTGTTCAGTTTAATCCTGATGATGCAATAATACCGTTGGGAAAAAATGAAGTATTAATAGAAAGTATTACAGAAGGAGGCTCTTATGGTGATACCATAAATTTTCAAGTATCTAAGAATGCATCAATTGGACAACATTTTCTTAATTTAGAATATTCACAGATTTTACTTGAAAATAATGAAAAACCTAGAAAAGCAACAAACACAAACATTGCATTACCAATAAATGTCAAAGAGCAACCAAAAGTAGATATTCACACTATTACACCGGAATCAATTTTTGCACAGGCAGAATTTCCGTTTACGGTTGAAATAGTATCGCAGGACATAGATCTTAAAAATGTAAAAATTGAAATTGTTCCACCCAAAGACATCGAATTTAGAGGCGAAACGTTACATACTTTTTCATCAATACAAAAAAATAATCCGTTAAGCATCACATCTAGGATTATTACACCACCAGAAGAAATACAAACAGAATACAAAATTCCATTTCAAATTATTGTGAGTTATGAAAATGATTTGGGCGAACATAACGAAGATTCAAAAACTATATCGTTAGTACTTCGACCAAGAACTTTCATGGAGCTTACTACTGATGGTGGTATATGGATAGGAGATTTTTTTATTGCACCATATGTTAGTGTAGGAACAATTATCGGTATCCCTGCAGGTGCAATATTAACTTTGATCATAAGAAGAAAAACGCAGACTCCTAAAAAAAGAAAAGCAAAGAAGAAATAATATGAATTTATTTTTACAGATATTAGGTATAACTGGAATTATCATTTTTTCGAGTTTATTTATTGATGTGTATGGGCATGGAATTGGATACGAGGTTCTACCAGCAGTGCCTTTAGGTGACAAAATGGTTTCACTGGAAGTGACATCATCTCAATATGAGAATCCAGAT
>WAPZ01000759.1 GCA_015520535.1 Candidatus Heimdallarchaeota archaeon | reverse complement strand
TCCCGACCACCGCCATAGTCACCACCCTGATCTTTCATAATATCCTCCTAAATGAGACTTAGGAAATT
Source organism: Candidatus Heimdallarchaeota archaeon (assembly GCA_015520535.1). Classification (GTDB taxonomy): domain Archaea; phylum Asgardarchaeota; class Heimdallarchaeia; order Hodarchaeales; family S146-22; genus S146-22. The sequence goes on along the minus strand of WAPZ01000759.1, from coordinate 3,565 downwards.
TCACCTTCTTCATTCTACATCTTAACAATTATGGGTACCCCATAAGTTACTTTTCATTTTTACTCATATAAGCAACTTCTTATGAGCCTTCAGAATACCTAAACCACAAAATATTAAAGAAATTATCCCGTTTGCCCCACACCGAGAACAATTGCCGCCTTCCAGAAGTGTTTGTTTCCGTAATTAATCTTCTATTGAAGATGCCAAATCAATTTTTATATTCCGTTCTGAACAAGGCAAAGGTGAATTCAGGTAAGTTTGACTTTCAGCATTCCATCCATTGAATTCGCCATCCTCCACACGCACTTCACCTGTGGAAAAAGATATAAACCAAGTCTGCGAAACTTGAGCAGGATAAGTTTCCAAAGTTTGAACTGCCTTAACCACTTCAACCGCCACCCACAAACGATCGGGGGATAAATAAGAATCATATATAGCCAATTCAGGGGAAATACCTAAAATCTCATGCTTCACAATTTTGCCTGTTTTTGAATCTATAATAAACCTAAATGTTGGATAACTAATTCCAGAAAAGTCTCGGATTAGCCAAACTGAATTTAACATCCAATACGGTGTTCCTTTGACTTGTTCTGGTGGAAACCATAAAGGGTACTCGTCCGATCCACCGCTAGCTATAGGATAGGGTTCTTCAGGTTCAATGACGCTAATAGTTGCTGAGTCATTAGACAAGATCGCAATGGAATCGGGGAAAAAGAAAAAGACGTATTCGCCATCTTCAGACACCGCAGCATAATCAATCCAGCCCCACGTGATTTTGGCGCTTTCATCTTCTGGCAATTGCACCCAAATAGAGTTTTTTAAATCAAAATACCAAAACTGCAATGTTTCGTCTCGTGCCAAAATACGGTTTGGTAACACAAACCATAAATCAGTCATTCTGGCAGGGGCGTTTAACGGTTCCTGAGTCTCTATCGAACCGACGTAAAGTTCCCCTTTGTTATCTGCCCAAACAATCTGTTCATTCGGTAACCAGACCGCTTTGTATTTTGGTTCACCAACATAGTCGGATTCCAAAACCTTGAATTCACCTGTAACCAAATCAACCAGGGTGAGAGCGCTATTCAATGGCACATTGTTATCTGTTATAACTGAAAAAAGAGTCAGGCTACTTGCAGGATCAGGATTCCGGTTGATTTGATATACTGTGGATGAATAGTCACAACAGTACAAATTGTTAGTATCATCGAAGCGCCAACGTATTTTCCCTTTTTCTGAATTATTAAAATCAAATACAAGAACTGTGTCAACACAGGTATTAACTGTTTCTTCCGTCTCTTGTTCTTGTGATTCATTATACGTGTCCAATAAAGTTGGAGTTGGCCCTTGTTTTTCTTGCTGGTCTACTGGTACAGGAGAAGCTGTTATCGTGCTGACCGGAACACTTGTAAAAGTTGGGGACAGGGCTGGCGTAGGTATGGTTGGCTCTGAAAGACGAGATAGCGGCAGTGTATCAGTACGCTCAACATTTTTTGTTCCTGCACATCCAATTAAAAGAAGTAAACACGAAACACACAAATAGTAACCAATATGCTTTATTGTGCTACCATGAGCGTGACCAACTTTCGTTTTGGTAGAAGTAATACTGATTAACATTTCACCAAATGTCTTGCGCTTTCCTTACACAACCGAAACACATCCCGCTAACATATTGCGTAAAATTTGTATACCGGTGTAGTTCCCTGCGTGAGTGAATTCCACCAACTTACTAACCGAATACCACTAAAAGTTTCCATGTGTACATGATCATCATCATTGTAGTAAGGGCATTGTCCAGGAACATAGTTAACCACATATCCAACTTGAATGCTGCCAACACCGCTTAAATTCCACACACCATTACTGATTGGTGAATGTAAATGTCCATACAAAACCCAGCCAAAATAACATCCTGAAGCATTATAACCCCCATACAAATCAGCTTTTACTGCATTTCGATGACTTTGACTACAACCCGGTGCGCAATTATTAGTCTGCGTAAACCGTACACTTTTCACGGAGGTGAAGCATAAAATCGTACCAAAGCCCACTGGGAACCGCTCTTTACACTATCCTACCAACTATATTTGACATTATCCCACCACACCTCAGTATAAGTACAATTAACGCCATAGCAAGTATTATATAAAGTCACTTGCCCCAGATAGCCACTACCCGTAGCATATTCTGAACCGAGCCAAACCCATACATTTGCATAATTTTCTTGATTTATCACAGGCGTCCAATGGCTATACCCCGTATAACCACTCACATAATATTTTACAGTAGCGTCTGCGGGTAGGCCATTTAGTGGAATCCATGCCTCAAAACTATAGGTAGCAGCAGGACGATAGTTAGGAATATCCCACATCCCCCATACTGAATTTGAACACCGCGTTGGATGGTTGGAACAATAATTATGTGCCAATCCCCCTTTAAAACTGGAGCTGGCTTGCAGATTTAACGGACTGCCACTACTTTGCGCAGACACATCGGCAATTTCGGCCGAGGCAGCATATACGAAAGGCAAAGACACCATTATTACTAATGATAAAGCTATAAACATAGCTAAGAGAAATTTCCGTGTGTTTGACAAGATTTTTTTTGACATATTTACGACTCCTTTCCTTGTTGAACAAAAGGTAAATCGGAAGGCGATTGTCCCCAAAGTAATCTTTCTAGTTCATCCCATGGCACATATCTGCTATTGGTCGTTATTTTTGTAAGATCAAACATACTGTCCGTCATTGGCTTGTCGAATAGGATTTGAGTGATTACTGTCTGAATTATCCAATTACAACCATATTGGTATAAAAGATTCTCGTTTTCCGGGACACAAACTTGATATTTGAGAATCACTCCGGTTTCAGCATCAACCCAATAAGTATGTTTTTTGGCTATAGTCCCATCTTCAAAAACATGTGTGCGTGAAATCACGATAGCGGCACGATTGACAATGGTCTCTTTTCCCAAAATAGCAACTTCAGCATTTTGAAACATATTTTGTGCGATACCTGTTGGGTAAATTTGATCATTTAGCCCTGTCGGTATACCAACACCAAAAGGATGTGGGTAAATAGCCGGCTCGCTTGAATCAATCAATGGCACCACATAGTTTTGGAATGACTCTTTTACTTCATTTGGCACAACTTGGGTTGTATAAACATTAAGATCGTCCAATTCAGTAAAAATTGTGTTGCCATCAGTACGCCAGACATATTTCTGACCACCCAATGTCCGCGTCAGGAAAGCTTTGTCTGGTTGTTTTATTTGCATATGCGTCACTGATTCAGCGATATTCCCATCTTCCAAATTACGTGTCATCTCCACAGCACTAAGGCTTACTGTATCCCATGTCGAGTGACTGTGGAGCATCAACATCAATACATCCTGGGGATCAGATTGTGCAGTCAAAGGAGTATCAGGTAATGCAGATAGAGATTTCATACGTGAAGATGCGTTTACACCCTGTGGCCTCAAGTTAAACAAAAGGGCAACAACTACTATGAAACCTGCAAACATTCCCATTCCTATAAAAACCTTCGGTCTTTGCATCGTGCTATCTCCT
>WAPZ01000758.1 GCA_015520535.1 Candidatus Heimdallarchaeota archaeon | reverse complement strand
CCATTACCATCATTGGCGATTATTTTAATCAAATAGAGAGAGCCGGAGGGAAGTGTCGTAGTGTTCCACAGATAAAATGTGTCTGTTAACGCGTCAGCAATTAAAGTCCAGGTTGTACCGTTATCTGGTGAATAGTAGACTGCATACGTGATTGCATGATTTGCGGAATCTGTAGCTGCAGTCCATGTTACATTCACTTCGTCGCTGAGAGATTCACCTCCATTTGGTGAAAGAACGAAAACGCCACCTAAATAATGTATGAGAGGTAATGTTGGGAGGTCGGCTAGTGGTAAGGGGTCTTGATTATTAGCTGTTCCATTAATTTGATACGGAAAATCGACATAACCATTATCATTTGCATCTGGTGTAGTCCAATCATTCCAGTAATTTTTCGTTATGTTGTTGCTTGTACCATTGTCTAACATTTGAGATTGTGGGTCAATGCTACCAGTTTTCTTGGGATTATTAGTGAGGAAGGCATTAAGCGTTATTTGGTTAAATTTAGATTCTGAGTCGAGAACCACTGCAAAGTGTTCATTGAAAAGGAGTTGATTTTGTTCAATGGTGTTATTCGAGCTTTTAATTAGTTTAATACCATCTTTTTTGCCATTATAGACGGTATTATTGTAGACTAGCGCGTAATAAGCCGTATCTAAAATTATATTGGCGTCCAAATTGTGTTCATGGATTTTATTTTCGAGAATGGAGGTATTATTTTCCTTTGTAATAGCAATGCCAAAGCCATTATTATCAAATATGTCATTAGAAAAAATTTCGTTAAACTCACCGTCATTGAAAATGATGCCGTATTCAGAGTTCTGCGTGATATTGTTTGAATAAATTACGGTTCTATTGCTCTCTTCCGAATAAATACCACCATTAGAGGCAATAAAACTGCCAAAACCATTTCCTATAATTTCACTCGTATAAATGAAAATATCTTCGCTTTTATAGAGTTGAAAACCGTCGGCATCATTACTGCTCACATTGTTTTGTGCAAGGAAAACACCAGCACTCTCGCTTATTAGAATACCAACGCTATTTTCTGTGATGCTGTTTTCTGTGATATTGAAAGAGGTATCCAAAGTTTCTGGCTCCGTCCAATAATCTGCTATATAGTTAGGCTTGCTTTTATTTACCAAAATGCCATTTTCCATATTGTTGGTAATGGTATTTTTTTCAATTAATGCACTCCCATTGGACACATAAATTCCAGATTTGCTGTGCTTTGAGATGATGTTCCACTTGATGGTGGCATTAACAGAACTACTACTTAGATAGATGCCGTGTTCCTTGTTAGCCGTAATATTATTGCTATTAACGGTATTTAGCTTCGAGTTGGAAATTTGTACGCCCGATTGGGTGTTTTCAAAGATCGTATTGGCGTTAATTTCATTAAATTCAGAAATAAAGTCCAAATAAACGCCATCTTCTCCGTTCCATTTAATTTCATTGAATGTGGCTGTATTGTTGTCACTTAAATAGATAGTAATTCCAGTCTGTGTATTGTTGTAGATGGTGTTGTTGATAATGAGATTATTATCAGAATATGCTACATAAATACCATGATCATTATGATGGATGGTGTTGTTTTCCAGCACATACTCGGTGATTTGACCGCTCGAAAAACGAATGCCGTCTTTTACATTGTAAGAAACATTATTATTTTCAATAGTCACGTTTCCCGCCATGTCCCAATAGTTGGAAGAAACGATTTCAATACCATGATTGTTGTTGTTTGTCACTTCATTTTGCTTTATTATTGCTGAATTCATATCATCCAAAAGAATGCCACTGTTGTTGTTCCCATCAAATATATTATCACTGACAGTAATATTATCAAAACTGATCAGCTCCAACCCGTTTTGTCCGCTATTTTTGAAGGTATTCCGAGTTACAGTAACATTACCAAGTTCAGCCAGACTTTGATAACCAGTTATCACCAACCCTGAACCCTTATTACCGCTAAACTCGTTATCTGAAATAATAATATTTTTTAGGTAATATTTAATGTCCATACCAGCGAAGTCATTATTAGAGATGATATTTCCCGAAACCACGATATCATATACGGACATAAAGACAATTCCGCGTCCTTGATTGTTGCTAATAGTGTTATTAATGATGGTATTTTGGTCATTACCTATATAAATTCCGTCATAGAGGTTATTGCTTATGGTGTTGCCTTGAATAGTGTTATTAGCAGATCCAGAATCAATATATACAGCAGATTGACCACCAGATACTGAGCTCAAAACCGCGGTATCAAAGAAATTGTCACTGATCGTGCTGTTG
>WAPZ01000757.1 GCA_015520535.1 Candidatus Heimdallarchaeota archaeon | reverse complement strand
CAAAGATTGAACTTTCTTATCCGAAAGAAATAGTAACTAAGGAAATATGGGTCTACTTTCATCCGGCCTTAAGTATAATTATTTATAATCTCCTTGAAAATTCATATAAACACAATAAATTGCAAAATTCAGAAAATAACACGATGTTGCCCATAGAAATCACTATAAACGAGAACGTCAAGATATTTAATCATGAATACGTCCAAATTATAATCCGCGATCTAAGTGGCGGTATTGATCCAAATTTAATTCTACCAAATAATTTTTTAAATCCTAAAGATGAACGCCTTGGAGGCTTACTTTATTGCCATAAATTAGTTCAAATCCTTGGTGGCTTTTTGACAGTTCATTTAAGAAACGAAAATAAGAGAAAAGGCACAATTTTCAAACTAACTATTCCCAAATACCCAATTTAACGAAAAATATGGAGACTGATGGGCGATTTACAAGAAAACAAGTCGCATACCGGACTCAATGCTTACTTATTTACAATGCCCACAATGTCACGGCATTGCATTTGATAGGGAAGAAAATAATCTAAAATGTAAAAAATGTGGTGCCGTGTTTCCCATAATTGATGACATTATTATCTTTTCTCCTTTCCTACTTGAGACACAGAGAGAAAAACACACACTCCATGAAAACACAATTAAAAAAATAACCGATGTTTTTACGAATCATATCACTCAATATGACGCATGGTTTGAGAAAAGTAAAGGATCACAATTATTTTCATTTGAACTTGATGCGATCCGCTTATTATTGGACACAGCAAAACTAGAACGTTCTTTAGAAATTGGAGTCGGTACAGGGCGTTTTGCCTCACAATTAGGAATTAAATTTGGCGTTGATCCCTCATTAGAAGCCTTAAAAATTGCAAAAAGTCATGGAATTAACGTAGTCCAAGGGATTGGCGAAACGTTACCCTTCAAAAACGCTGTTTTTTCCTTAGCACTTGTAGTGGTCACTATTTGCTATTTTAATAACCCAAAAAAAGCTCTCCAAGAAATTAATCGCGTTTTAACAGATAAAGGAATTGTTCTAATCGGTTTTATTCCAGCTGATAGCCCATTTGGAAGGCTCTACCAACAAAAAAAACAAGAAGGAAATGTATTTTATAAATATGTTACGTTTTATACGATAAATCAAGTGAAAACTCTTTTAGAACAGACTAATTTTGAACTTGATGCCATTACCAGTACCCTAACGCAACTACCAGCAGAAAGATTGTCACACGAACAAGCACAGCCATATCTACAAAAAAACGCTAGTTTTGTAGTAGTTAGGGCAATAAAAAGGAAATAATTAGCCAATGTTTGGCAATTTTCCGGGTAACTGCAGAATTATTTCGAAAACGTCGCATTGAAAGTTAACGCTTGTCATCCTATCGTCATAAAAATCGGTTACGTGGAAAAAATTGACAAAAGTGACACCTTATTATATTTGGTCTGCCATATTATTCGTTATATATTATCCGAACTAAATCTGTGCTTTTAAATAAGTTAAAAACTCGGCAAGCGAGGATATCGTATACACTCTTTCTCCAAGTCGTTCTAATATGGCTTCGGAATCAATCTGTGTTAACAAATCGGACACATGTGCATTTTCGACGGCTTCCGCTCCAAAACGTGCCTTTAAGCCCACAAGAATCGCGCGACGAAGCCCTTCTTTGATGCCTTCCTTTTTCCCTTCCTTTTTCCCTTTCTTTATTCCTTCTTTGATGCCTTCCTTTTTCCCTTCTTCCATACCCATATCATACAGTAAGGTTCCTCTCGGGTCAAATTTTAGTCCCATTTTCTTCACCTCCGTTTTAAGTAGCGGCTCCAGTTTGCGGAGCCGACACAAGATGTCCAGTTTTTCAAGGAAGTCGTGGAGTTGTCGGTCGGGGAGTGTGGACGCCAACCGCTGTAAAATGATCCGAATGGTTTCACTGGCAGCCGTGTCATCCGGCAGATGTGCCAGTACCGCCAGTACATTGATTTCGGGTTGTGATACTGCTAAGAAGCGTTCCGGTGGCATATGTGCGATATCCACGAGTAAGTACTGATGTTCGGTGCGGGAAAAATGTCCGCGCACATTTATTTCATTCTTCATATATAACTTCTCGCGTCCAATATATAAAACTAACTGGTTGACTGGTAACCGATGGGCTTTATAGATTTTGGCAAAATATTCCACCATGCGCAGTGGCATGGACGCGTCATTCGTGGACTGCACCTCCACATGCAGCATTTCTTGTGACCCATCAGTAAAAGTGACTTTAGCCAAAAAGTCTACTTCTCGTAACTCGACTGACGGAAAATTACCGGGCACTTGCTGTAAGGTTGTAATGGTGATGTTGTGCGTAACATGTAGCAGATGCCGGGTGACTTCCGCCAAAACCTCCTTAAACAAGTTGTCATAGACTTTTGCCATTGTCAATCTCCCAAGTTGTATTAGATTTGTCGTTTTTCCTTGGCAACTAACTATTGATTTGATCGTTTTTTATTTTTGTCTTAAAAGACTTTAAATAATAATGTAAATTTGAAATTAGGTAAATAGATTCGATATTGGGCCAAGTCATGATTATTGTGAGTAGTGATACGTTCGTAAAGAATTGATGGAATGAGATAGGTTCATTCTAAGCTTAGATTTAAGCGCCAGCTCAGAAAAAGTAGAGCTTCTACGATTCTTTTTTTCTTGATGGCAAGAGAATCGGCGATTCCGTGCCCAGCTTGAGTTTCAACTCGCAAAAGAATAGGATTTTGTAAATCACGGTTTAAATGTTGTAATAATGCTGTCATTTTGAGAGCATGGGCAGGATGGACTCTACTATCAGCAATTGCGGTGTAAAAAAATACGGCGGGATATTTGATACCTTCTTTAGTGTTGTGATAAGGGGAATATCGGTATAACCACTCAAAGTGTTTTGGGTTGTTGGGATTACCATATTCAGGAATCCACGCGGCTGCCATTAAAAATTTATGATAGCGTAGCATATCTAAGAGTGGAACGGCACAATAAACGGCATTAAAGAGGTCAGGGCGTTGTGTAAGAGCTGCGCCAACTAAGAGACCCCCATTGCTTCCGCCGAGGATGCCCAATGTTTTAGGTGAACAATATCCATGATGGATTAAATATTCAGCTGCGGCAATAAAATCATCAAAGACATTTTGCTTTTTATCTAGGCGGCCGGCACGATACCAGCGTTCGCCAAATTCACCACCACCACGTAAATTGGCAAGCGCAAACACGCCTCCATGTTCGGCCCAAAACAATGCATGAGGAAAGTAATCTGGTGTTCTACTGATACCAAATCCACCATACCCGGTGAGAATGCATGGATTTTTTCCATTTAGTTTAAGATCTTTTTTATGCAGGATAAACATATGAATCTGTGTTTGATCTTTTGAGGGATACCATACCCGTGTAACAGTAAACTCATCAGCTGAAATCTGTGTATCCGCTTTATGGAGTACTTGCAACTTATTAGTGGCAACATTATAGTAATAAAAGATCTGAGGGGTAAAAAAAGACACAAAATGAATATAGACATGTTTAGTCCCGTATCCATGGTACAAAGCTAAAATCGAACCATTATCTGGTAAGGGAAGTTCACGTATCCGTTGTCCTTCTATATTATAAACCGCAACTTTATGGACAATGTTTTCATAATAAAAGAGTATTATCTGATTATCAACAACTTCCAACTGTTGTAGGATTTTATTATCATCTGCAATTAATAATTCCCAATATTGCGGTTCCATTTGTGTAAGTCGTGCCCGGTAGACGGCATAATTTTCATAATCCTTATTACAGAGGAGATAGATGGAATCTTTGAACAGTTCTAGACTTATAATGCGAAACGTGTTATTAACAAGAATAGGTCTAACTAACGGTGTATCTTCTTCTAATTTAACCAGATAAAGATCCATTGACACAAATTGTGACGCAAGGATAACGAGCGTGGAATCGTCCTCATTTAAGCGCAACGAAAGAAATTGTCGCGGATTATTTGTGTTTTGAAAGATAATTGGGTCTTCATTGGGATTTGTTCCCAACTGATGATATCGTACATGGATCCCATAAAACTCTTCACCCTCCGGCACGTCTCCTTTATCAGGATACCGTGTATAATAAAATCCCGAACTATCATGTTTCCATGCTATACTTGAAAAACGCGTCCGAGAAATTTTTTCCGACAACACTTGTTTTTTCTCGACATCTAAAATATGCAATGTGCTCCATTCTGAACCACTTTCCGACACCCCATAGGCAACATATCTCCCATCGGGACTGGGGAAAAACCAATCTAGGGATTTATTTCCACTTGGATCAAGACGTTCCATGTCAACAAGCTTTATTTCGAGATCTTTTTCATTGTCCGCAGCCTTTTTCTTGAGATATAGGGAAGATCGATTTTCTCCCGGGCAACGTTTTAGATAAAAAAGCCCATTGCTTGTTTCTTTGGGAGTAGCAATCATAGTGTATTGAAATAATTCTTCAATTCGTTGGGCGATTTTTTCTTTTCCTTTAATTTTCTCAAGAAAACGATTTGTTAAATTATTTTGTGCCTGTATCCAGTTTTTAACCGCACTATCTTCTATATTTTCCAACCAGCGATAGTAATCAATAACTTTTTTTCCATGAATTATTTCTTCGACAGCTTCACGCTTTGTTTCCGGGTATTTTTCTTGAATGAGTGAATCTATTGTTGTTTTTTTGATTGTGAGTGCCTCCGTAAATTGAGTTACCTATTCTCCAATATTTTTTAACAAAAATAGATGAATCAATATCACGCAACTTAATTAATTATCTTTTTATAATTATAGTGGTATAGGTAGAATAGACAAAGTCCACATTGCTGCTTACTGCTCTTTTATTTCGTGTATGAGACAACACCAGTCTTGCTAACACGTTAAAAGAAGAATCGTTGCTTTTTTGCACGTATGAATACAACTAATTTTTTCACTAAAAAATCATATTCCGGAAAGTAAGACAACTGCAATCGATTACGTCTCCTATATCCAACGAAGAGAAAACGCTAAGGCTGGCGGGCTAAAAAACGATAACATATTTATTTGGAGCTCACCGGTGTTTATCCACGCCAATCTTTTTACAATACTGAGAGATTGGGCATTGAGAGCATTTGGGACTAATAGGTGTGCAGACGTTTTGACCAAAGACCACTAAAAGCTCATTATATTCGATCCAATATTCTTTTGGCAAGACTTGTCGTAATGCAAATTCAGTTTCATCGGGGTTTTTGGTCTTTACATAACCCCAACGGTTTGAAATGCGGTGAACATGAGTATCCACACAGATTCCCGGTTTTCCATAACCCACCGTGACGACTAAATTGGCAGCCTTTCGTCCAACGCCCTTTAAAGTTAAAAGTTCTTCAATAGTATCTGGTACCTTCCCATTGTATTTTGTAATCAAATCATGACAAATAGAAAGAACATATTTAGCCTTTTGCCGATAAAAGCCAACGGGATAAATGAGCTCGGCGATTTGCTCTTCTGTTAATTTTATCATGTCTTGTGGTGTATCAGCAACTGCAAAAAGACGACGGCTAGCGGGTAAGGTTGTTTCATCTTTTGTTCGAAAACTCAAAACTGTAGAAATCAAAACTTTGAAAGGATCTTTTTCTTGCTTTGAAATCTGTGTAACAGCGGGTTCCACATATTTTTTGACTTCTTGACGTAAGATTGGTATGACGTCATGGATGGGAAAATTTTCATCAACCACAAATTTTTTTGATGTGTATTGAGATGACCGTGTTTTTTTTCTTTTTGTCTTAGGCACACACAAACCTCATTTAATTTATCTGAATATAAAAAGAAGTAAGAAAAGAAACAAGGAAATTTAATGGGTTAAAAACCAATTGAGTATTTGTTTCAAGCGGTCAGCGCGACGTGATGGTGTTCCACTTCGAGATAACTCGTGTCCATCTTCTGGATAGCGAACAAAAACGACTTCTTTCCCAAACTTCTTCAATGCAACAAAATATTCTTCAGCTTGGCTTATTGGAACTCTAAAATCGTTTTCAGAGTGGATTAATAAGACTGGGCATTGGACGTTTTCGACGTATGCAATGGGCGATTGTTTCCAATAAAGCTCTAAATTTTCCCATGGTCGAACTCCCATTTCCAGCTCGTTAAAAATGGGGATATCAGTGACGCCGTACATTGAGATTAAATTGTAAACACCACGTTGGGATACTGCCGCGCGAAATAGAGTACTATTGCCGACCAGCCATCCGGTTAACCAGCCACCATAAGAACCACCCGTCAAATAGATGGCATTGCGGTCAACAAAAGGCTGTTCCATAAATTTTTCTAGTCCTTTAAGAACATCGTCGGCGGCACGATCCCAATTTCCTTTTAAACTTCGTCTAAACTTAAATCCGTAACCATCACTACCGGAAGGATTGGAAAACCAGACAATAAAGCCATTATTTGCCAAGTATTGAAATTCGTGGAACATTGTGGGTTCATGTGGTGACCACATAACATGGGGACCGCCATGCACTTCAACCACCACGGGGTATTTTTTATTGGGATCAAAATTGGGTGGCGTCAAGTACCAGCCTTGGATGTGGATTCCGTCAACGCCCTCAAAATCATAGGAATGATATTCGCCGAGCGAATATTTTTCAAGTAAAGTACCATTAAGATCGGTGATTTTTTGAATGGTTGAATCATGCATATTCAAAAGATAGGCTTCAAAGTATTTGTTCGCCGAACTGGCTCCATAAATGACGTATGTATCTGAAAGAATGTCGAACGTAGTTATATAATAATTTTCATCAGAGACTTTTCTTGTGATGGCGTGGGACTCTATGTTATATTCATACAACAACACATAGCCATTTTGGGGACTAAGGAAGTAAAGTCGATTCGCCGATGCAAATTTAGGCGCGAGTATATGGGAGTCCCACTCTTCTGTTGAAAGGAACGTTTCTTTTGTAGCAATTTTAATAAATTTTAAGCGGATATTGGACGCACTACCTTCATTTGGATCCATGTACGTTGCGGCAAGAAGTTCTCCATCAGGTGAAATAATCAACGTGGGCTCATATCCATATGTAGTTTCCACATGAACTGTTTCTTCGGTTTCAAGGTTATAACTCATGATATGCCACGTTAAGGTATCATTGGTGCCTTCACTAGAGCGCGTGAGATAATAAATTGTCTTATCATCGCTGGAAAACACAGGACTTCGTGATTCTCTGGGATGGTTGGTAATTAATTTAAGTGCGTTTTTTTGAAAATCGTAAAGAAATAGTTGGTCAACTTTTCCTTTAAGATATTTCGTTCCCCGTCGATACACGGCTTCGGTAATAGTTAAGGGATCAGAAAGCTGTTTATCAATCTTTTTTTGGAGCTTAGCAAGATCTTTAATGGTATCGGGTTCGAGATCTAAATTGGTGACGCCTTTAAGATAGGTTTCATGTTGAAGTTCAGTTGGATGGATTGGGATAACTAAGGCTGCATATCTTCCAGAATTGGACCATTTATAATCTTTTATTCCATTGGGATGGACAAATAAATAATAAGGCTCGCCGCCGGCAATATCTAAAAACCACAGTTGTGGTGGTAATTCCACCTCTTTCCATATTGGGCGATTGGAAAGAAAGCTGATTTTTTTAGTCTGAGGAACCCATTCTACATTAAAATCTTTGTAGAGTCCTTTTGTAAGCTGACGATCAGTAAATTCATTAGTTTCAGCATTCAATTCCATTAAAAAAAACTCGTTCACATAAGCATTCGTCGTTTTACTTGCATGTTCAGCTTCAATCAACACAAAATGTTCACTGGTGACTATTTTGTTAATTTTTTTTAGGTCATAGAACAACTTTTCAGAGACTTTTTCCTTTTCGGGCATTTTTCTCACCATTTAAATGTAAAAAAGACGTATTTATGGTCATCTTTATGCAGATACTCCTCAAGAGTGCACAAAATTCTCAACTTTAAAAGCATTTGTTAGTGGCAAGGTATTGGACACCATTTCCCACACTCACACAAAATTTGACCGAATTTGTACATCGTTAATTAATTATGTTGTAAACGATAATGACAATAAATTTAAAAGTATTATTGTTTACAGTTGCTTGGAATGTAGATGAAAGCAATTAATGGTTAAAGAAATTATAAAGCCAATTTACGTTTCAAAGGCAATTTTGATGTTAGGTCGGTGCTTTCTATGCGCATAACCTTAAAAGTCCTTATGCTTGGCGATTTTGCAGTCGGAAAAACTTCTTTAGTCCAAAGATATGTAGAACATCACTTTTCTAGTTCATATTTAAGAACAATCGGTGTTGACATCTACACAAAGGAGGTCATTCGAAATGAAGGGAAAGATCAGTATCTCTTTCAAATTTGGGATTTGTCGGGGGATGAAGAATTTCGATTCTTCCGACATGACCTCTATAGAGGTGCATTAGGTGGAATTCTCGCTGCAGATCTGACACGCAAAGAAACAATGCGTTCTCTCCCCAAATGGATAGACGAATGTGAAAAACATGCAATTTCCAACTTTCGGATAGTTTTTGCTGGCAACAAACTAGATCTCTTGAATAATGACATGACGCATCCCAATATCAAGTTTTTCATGGACATCACAGAATCTTGGGACTATGATAAGTTTCTTGTTAGTGCAAAAACAGGTTTTGGTGTTGACAAATTATTTCTCACCTTATTTGAACACGTTATCAACATATGAATGCCAGATTATAATACAAAACGTCTTATCGCATCCCATAATCTAATTAATATATTTATCCAGAGTTAGTTGATGGAGAATGAAGCGAAACGAAAAAAACAACCTTTCCCGAATCATAGTGGATATACTGAAAAAATTTCCCCAAGGACTCTCGACAACACAAATAACAACATTTCTGAATGAGATGGGGTATCAAATCTCCCGCATAACTGTACGAAAGTATCTTTTAACTTTATTTGGAAAAGGCATCGTTCAGCGTAATCAAGTTGGTATGGCAAAAGTGTGGTATCTTGTTCCAGAAGGAGAAAAAAGGTCACCAAAAATAACGGTGGATGAATGGACATTAATCGATCAAATTTTTAATTATTTGGACAGACAACACTTTCCTAAAACCATCCAAGAAATTGCCGATGATTTACAGGTCAACCGCAACACCATTGCCAGTATTCTACGAGTAATGAAAGAATTGGGCCTTGTCATCGAACGTGGACAAGGAAGAAATAGTTTATGGGAATTAAAAACCGATGTGGTTGCTTTTAGTGATCTTTTTTCTAATATAGCTGTGATTCTAACAGAAATCAAGCTAAAAAAGAATGCTGTGATTCCAGACCAGACAGCTCCCAAACAAAAACCATATAAT
>WAPZ01000756.1 GCA_015520535.1 Candidatus Heimdallarchaeota archaeon | reverse complement strand
TGAAAAAAAGACCAAAAAATCGCATTAGAAGTTTTTTTCTTCGCTATCCAAATCATCGATCCATCATTAAGGAAACATTTACCAGCGAACCGCAAACTGATAAATATCTGCAGAATGTTGGCGCAGAATTTCGCCCAATTTTTGTCCAGGCAAGAAGTTCCAGCACACACAAACGAATGCCTTTTGTCGTGGAAGTAGCATACCTCCGAAGAAAAATTCTCTACAAAGATATTGATTTTGCCTTTACCCGTGGATCGTCGCTTGGCATTATTGCAATTCGCGTATATTCCGACCGTCATTATAATGAAACCTACATTTGGCGGATTTTAAATCAATTAATCCAGCATTTAAAGGTTCAACAAGAAACTCCTTTCTATCTGGGCGTCATTTTAGAATTTGACCCCTATAGCTTTGAAGATTATGGTTTAGATTATCGTAAAGATTACTTTGAACTTCCCATCGCCGCGTTTCATGCAACTAATATAGACAATCTTCCAAGTGGCATCAAAATTTTCTTCTTTCGCGTGTTACGGTTAAATAC
Source organism: Candidatus Heimdallarchaeota archaeon (assembly GCA_015520535.1). Taxonomy (GTDB): domain Archaea; phylum Asgardarchaeota; class Heimdallarchaeia; order Hodarchaeales; family S146-22; genus S146-22. The sequence continues at coordinate 4,409 of WAPZ01000756.1, read as the reverse complement.
CCGAAAACTTGGCTCCATATTCCACTATCTCACGGAACTTTTCATCAAAGAAACTATAGAAAGTGACATGTCCATTTCTATACGCGAACTCATATATACGCGTCTGGTTGAAAAACCCTTCTCTTTTACGCTCACCACAAAATGGGAAAGCATGAAAAAATGGCTAGATCTATCTTTAGACCCGACAGAACATCTTGTCGAACCACTTTTTCTGAAAACACGCTATGAAAATCTACCAGCTGCACTACTTACCCTAAATTATCATGAAATACGGATAAAAACCACACTACCCTCACAAATTCGCACAAAATTCGAAGGGATCACCATCGATTCACCAAATTACTTTGCTAGCGTGCACAACCGCCTCCAAAATTTTTACCTTTTGTATTTCCTCAACCACTTAAATAATATAATTCAAGAGCAACTCACACGATATCTCACACCGTTACTCGAGTCACTCCCGAAAGACCCGAAAAAATTCCTTGATGAACGCATTAAAGATTATATACTGAATTATAATTCGATTAAAAACATTACACGACATTTCAAAATCATTTACCACGAATATTATGGTTTTCTTGAAGAACCCAATTGGATAGAAACACTGTTTCTTTATATCAAAAGCACGACGCTTCAGCATTTAAGTCAACAAATTCATTCCAAAGCGTTTGAGACGTATCTCTTACATGTAAGTCAGCAAATTGGAATTCCATTAATGCCATATTATCCGACACTCAAATTTTATCTTCATACCAATTTTCTGCTCACTAAATTGAATCCACTACTGTACACCTTTTTTATGGATCTCCTTAAAATTAACCCGGTGTATCAAACATTAATGAACAGCAAAAAAACATTCATTGAACGATTCAATCAAATCTATTTAAAATATCTGATTAAAACCAATCTCCCAGACACGTGGCATTTTACTATGAACCATGACAATTCATGGAAAATCTTTAGTTCGAACCCTCGTGCACCCTTTGCCATTTTCGTCTCATGGGATCGACGAACGATTCCTAAAATAACAGTTTCATTAACATGTCAGTATCACAAAAAAAGTCCCGATGATTCAAAACGATTTACCCCGTGTATCGTTCTTAACTCAGATTCTGATACCTTTTATACCACAAACAGTCTACTCTCAGAAAGCACAATCATTTCCTTCGCTAAAATCCTCTTGTTAATTGAATACGCTGAAATATTGATCAAGGAATCTTTACACAAAAAACGAAAAGAAAAAGAACGACAAGAAATTGATGTTGCCATTCAAGAACAATTTCAATCTAACTTCCATTACTGTTCTCATTTCCATTGGTTATGAACAAAAATTGACACACGTTTTTCTTTTTCCACATGCAACCCTTAACAAATAAAATGACGGCAAAAGAAAGAAAATAAAAAGGAAACAAGGCGTCGTCAGGAAAAGGAAAAATGTGCCAGCCATTCCGCAATGCCAACCAAAAAAATTAACGTGGTGGTATACAAAAAGACAGACATAAACCGTGTTTTATAGTACGGCGCTTTTTCTAATTCTGACAAATTTAAACCAAGCACTTCATGCAGTTTTTTTGTTTCAACTAACGCCCACGGAAAGATAAGAAAGAGAATAAAATATGTGAGTCCAATTGCATTAGAGAAAAAGATAAAAATGACAGTAAACGCCGCATATGGCAACCATAAAGATAAAATAACCAAATATACTGCTGTTTTTTCCCCAAATACCAGTGGAAGTGTTCGACAATTCACCGCCTTATCGGCAGCCATATCCACCAAATCTTTCGAAATAGTTGCAAAACTTGTTTGAATGGTTAAAATTGCCATAACCATGATTTTTGGTAGTGTAAGATTGGTAAGTGATTCCAGATAACTCCAGCCAATTAAAAGTCCAAAAAGTGTATACCCCACCGCAATCATAAAATTGGATATGTAAACCACGGATTTAAGACGTGGAGTTGGTATTGAATAGGCGATACTCAGTACAACTTCCAAGATCAAAATCAACGTAATTTCGACTCTTCTAATGACGAATATAGAAAGTAAAATCCCGACAAGAGCTGCTAACAGTGAAAAAAAGATTGCCTCTTGTCGTGACATAATTCCCGAAGGAATCGGACGATTTTTCTTTGTTATCACATCCGCTTCTACATCAAACGCCGCATTAAATGTATTAGCAAAATACGAAAACAAGGACGGTATCACCGTTATTAACAGTAAAAAAGATACCCAATCCGTTACTACCTTATTTGTCAGTAAAACACCAGTTAATATACAAATTCCGCCATTTACCCACAAAAATGGCCGACCGGAAATAAAATGTGCCTTAAGTTTTTGAGATAATGTAACCGTGCCTTTTGTATGAGTTTGCTCCATAAAATTGAAAACCCGCCTCTTTATTTTTCTAAGACCCTATTATTCAAATCTTTTAAAAACCTTTCATAACCGAGTTATGAGCATTCCACATAGAAAAAATCGAAATTTTCATAAAGAACAAAAATGGAAGTACATTCAAGAATCATCACGAATCGAAATCCCGTTACTCGCCCACCACGGAGTATCTAAGATGCTATTACTTTCAAAAATATTTTTGAGATCCTTAGTCCAACTCCAAACCAAAATAGCCTATCCCGAAGAAAAAAAATACCAAATGATACCGCATTTTTCTTATGCTCCAAAACCATGGACAAAATACCCCATCAAAACACGACTCCTTCGTGCCAAAGAAATCATGCAAGAAAACCAAGATTGGTTGGGCTATTTCTTCTTAGGTGGATATCGTAACTGGAAATCGGCTTTTATTGAACGATTCAACCCCTACAGCCCATATTATCAAGCGTGGGTAGGATGCTATGTCATCCACACACCTATAACAAAAAATTCAACTAGAATTGTGGGCTTTGAAGAAAACGGTGAACCAATCTTAGATGAACTCGCTACTATCGGGCTCGGTGACCAATTAGCCTGGCTACACTCATATGGCGACCCAAAACCGTACGTAGAAGTCGTGAAAGCTGAACCGCTCCCCCCACAAAATTTTCATCCCCTAGCACAAGCTGCCTTTTTAGGTGAAATGTGGACTCACAGCGATGTTAACCTTAACGGTTCCATTGACTGGAGATATAACCTTATTTTTGGAAAACCACACCCTCGAATTTTAAAAACCGTGGAACCATATCATGATATTTTAATGCGTGGATATTATATTGCGTGGTGCCAGCCAGAAAAAAGAATTACCGTCATTTCTTACGGCGCAGTTGCAGCCCATTTTGAAACAAAAAGCGGAAAAACCATCTCTCATTGGGATACACTCAATGAAGAACTTAAAAGAGTTATCAAAAGCCTCAAAATGCTCCCACGAAAAATCTTTTTTTCCACAATCTGGTAAACCATCCATCATCAATCAAAGCAGAATAAGAATATTTGTCAGTGCCACTAGAAGTAAAAAAACCATGGAATAAAAGAACACCGATTTAAAACGCTTCATATATAATTTCGTTTTTTTCACTGATGTTTCTCTCATTTTAGCCACTTTTAATAGTTTTGTCGTCTCCACAATCGCCCATGGCACTAAACACACATATATCAAACCATAAAAAAACGAGAACATATACGGATAAAACAGAAAAAGCAATGGAAAGCCCAATAATGGCAACCATAGGGACAAAACTACTAAATAAACCGCTTTTTCCTCACCAAAAACTAAAGGTAAGGTTTTGACTCCCGCTTTTAGATCTCCCGCCATATCAACCAAATCTTTAACTATAGTAGCTAAAGCTGTATGAATCATAAGCATTATAAACATGTACACTATAAAGGGCGTTTTTAATAAGTCTACAAGTGAATACAAATAAAACCAACCGCCCAATAACCCAAAAAGTGTATATCCTATGCCAATCCACAAATTTGCCAGATAAACATTAGACTTAACTCTTGGAATTGGTGTTGAATAAACGATTCCCATAATAATCCCCAAAAGAACCAAAATTGTATGTTCCAGTTTTAAAAACGCCAGAGAAAGTAAAAATGCTGCACCAGCTGCAACAAAAGAACTGATTAAAGCCTCCTTTTCAGTCATTACTCCCGATGGAATCGGGCGAAATGGTTTGGTGACTTTATCGCTTTCAACATCAAAAACAGCATTAAACGTATTAACAAAATAGGATAAAAGAGACGGCATAAAAACAACTAAAATTACTAAATCAAGAAACTCTGAAAAACTATGTTCAAGTCTTTTCGCTTTTAATAGTGCAAAAGAATAGCCGCAAACGATGGTTACCGATCCATACAACCACAAATAAGGACGACCGGATATAAAATAGGCTTTTCCCTTCATACTAAAGTAAGAAACTCTAGAATTACGTTTTATTACATCTTTTGACTGATTCATTGGTTATCTAAAAACGATACAC
>WAPZ01000755.1 GCA_015520535.1 Candidatus Heimdallarchaeota archaeon | reverse complement strand
CTCTAACGTATCTGCACAAGCAACCCCACATGGGCTGGTATGCTTAATAATAGCAGCTGTCGGTCTATTAAATTCGTTTAATATTTGTAATGCCGTCATACAATCTAAAATATTATTGTAAGATACTTTTTTCCCACTCAATTGTATGAAAAAAGGCTTTTTGTTCTCTCGCGTATATAAATATCCATACTGATGTGGATTTTCTCCATATCGCAATTCCAGTTGCTTAAAACCGGTGATTGTAAAATACGTTGGATACTTTTGTGCCGTAATTTGCTCGAAAAATTGTTTAATCGCCACATTATACTCAATTACATGATTTAATGCCTTTTCCATTAATTTTAGTCTGTCTTCCAAGGTCAAACTCTGATTAACAATTTTTTCCGCTACCCACGGATAGTCATTTGGATCAGTTAAAATAACAACCTTTTGATAGTTTTTTATTGCGGCTCTTACCAATGCCGGTCCGCCAATATCAATGTATTCCAATTTTTCCGTATATTGCATTTTAAAATCTTTTGTTTTTTTAAATGGATAAAAATTGCATACCACGAGTGTGGTGTTGGGAATTTTATATTGTTCCAATTCTCTCCTGTCTTCTTCACTTTCTCGAGCTAGAACGGAGGCAAAGACTTTGGGATGTAATGTTTTTACCCGTCCATTCAATAATTCTGGAAATTCAGTCACACTTTCAATTTTTATGCTTTCAATACCGTGTTTTTTCAAGTAAGCATGTGTTCCACCAGTACATAAGAATTCATAGTGGGATGAGATTACTTTGCAAAAAGAGGCTAAGCCTGTTTTATCATAGGTACTAATTATAGCAACGTCTTTTGCCATTTTTCTCCACTTTAATTACGCTCTATTTTCCTGCGAAACCCGGAATCAATCGAAATATTCTCATTTTAACTAAAAATTTAAGATTTTTTACGTTTAAAAATCATTTTTACAAATTTATAACGTTAATTAATTGGTAAGTTCTTTATTTAGACGATTTTATGTGGCTACAAAGAAGTTATTAGGGTAAAAATGGAAGGATGTGCCTAAAAAGTGATTATTTAATGCAGTGGTCGAACATTGTTCCATGGAATTAAACTATATTTGACATGACGTTCCCATGTCCTTTTTCCAAGTACTACTGCTAATTCGTTGAAATCTAACAAAGGACGTAAAAATTTGTGGGCATCATCAACAACAATTCTAGGACACGCTGTGACCACCCATACTTCTATAAACGGGAAGTTAAGTGCAACTGAAGGTGTAAAGTTTTCACATGAAATTATAAACGCCTCTTTTCCGCGTTCACGCAACCACTTTTTCGCTACCTCTGCCATTCGTTCTTCAAACTGCCCGGATTTTGTAGAAATTACAATTCCAAACCGTGTTGCCTCTTTTGCCTTTGTTATAGCAGCATAACGCTTTTTTATGTGAGTCAGATAAACGTCAGAACTATAAAAAGTTATTTTATTGGTAAAAGGATCTCCAACTATGGTTTCGACTCCCGTCCCAAGTATAACTCCCTTCCCATGGAATTGACCTCCGGAAATTACAATAAAACCATCCACATCTTCTTTAATTTGCAGTGCGGCTTGAACGTCGCACCCTAAAATCTGACCACTACCAAAAATTTTGATTTGAAATCCCATGTCAGCGCCCAATTTTGCTGCTGCCGCCAGCTGATGTATATGTTGAACGGTAGTTGCGATCCCAATCACTTGCCATCCCATCGTTGAGGCTTGAATAAAACATTCTCGGCTAATGGGGAGAATATCTACGTTTGCTCGCGTTGGAACATATAAAACTTCAATATTGTGCCCCATATATTGATAGTTTAATAAATTGCGCTTTCCTTCACCCGGGCGCGGTCGAAATACGTTATGACCAAAATGAATTAGCAAATCACAATGGTTACGGAGCATATTATGAAAGGCAAGATCACATGCTCCATATGAGGGATCTGCTGAGATTACATACTCAACATTTGGAAATTCTGTAGTTAAGAACGCAATGACATCTTGTAAAAAGTCACCTAGCATTCCTTCCGGAAATTGTAACATAAGTTTTTGATATTTTTTCGTTTTTAGTGTCGTGCGTATAAGATCTTTATCGTATGTGTATAATAGACTCATAGTTTCTATCATTCCTTCTATTTCACAACAAATATAAAGAGGGAGATCTTCAAGCATCGTAGAGAGATTCGTGTTTAAATATTTTAATGTCCTTCTTGATGACTTTTAATCTCTACATTGAATTAAACGCAAGGGGTTTCGTTAGACATGCCAACTTTAACCGATTTTTTAATTCTTTTGCCTCTAGCTACTATTTTTCTCAATTTAATGGGCATTGTCCTTCAATTAACGTTCGATTCGTACCATGAATGGACTATCAATGCCTTTTCAAGCCAACCAAAACTCTTTTCTGTATACTTTTTATTAATATCACCCGTCGTGGAAGAACTTTTACGGTTATTCATCTTATGGATTGTGACCTCTTTTTTTCGTTCGTCTGAACTCAATTTCTTATTCATCTCGTCATTTTTATGGACAATCTTACATTTTGATCTCACAAATCGGCAAGAAATCTCAAAAAAATCAACCCTTTATGGAGGAATTATTCTCTTTAGCGCTGGCATTCTTTTTGGTCTTATTTTATTAAACTTTGGCATATATTTCTGCATTCTAATCCATATCACTGTAAACATCAGCGAATTTCTTATAATCAGAATTTATCTACCCAAAAAAATTGTAAAAGAAAAAATAACCGAAGACATTGCGTCGTTTTCCTAACCAATTCATGAATCGATATTAAATTGACGCCGGAAAAATCTTGCTACTAACAGTCGATCTCTAACTGCATTTGCGGTTTTTAAAGCACCATGCCCTTCGTCCTCTGTGACCTTTAACTCGACCGGCAATTTAAGTTCTTTTGCTTTTTCTACAAATTTTTCAACAGGTTCTATTGGACACCTAGAGTCATTTCTACCGTGAAGAATATATAAAGGCCTCTTTAGGTTCTCAATATATGTGATCGGCGACCGCTCGATATATAATTTTCTTATTTCTCCTTCCGGTGGCCCGCCAAAATAATAATGATCAAAATGGCGAAACGCGGCATCTGCGAGCTCATAATCAGCTATCCAATCCGCCACTGGCACCTCACCCACACCGCAACTCCAATAATCGGGCTCTTTTGTCATAGCAAATAACGTCATATATCCACCATAAGAGCCACCGTAGATAGCGGGCTTATATTTCTTGGTAAAGCCATTCTGCTGCAACCATTTTACACCATAAATTATATCTTTAAGATCGCCGCCACCGAGGTCTCCAATATTTAATTTCCTAAATTCTGGACCAAAACCAGTCGATCCACGATAATTGGGTGCAAAAATCGTGAATCCAGCTAATGCCAGCGATTGCAGATAGACGTTCCATATATTAAGCGTTGATGCAGTGGGTCCGCCATGTACGTAAATAATTACTGGTCGTTCACCGATTGGCTCGGTATTTAACATCCATGCTTGGATTTTTCTTCCGTCAAAACTCTCATACCATACAGATTGTGGATCAGTCGCAATTGGGAGGTTTTTTGGTAGCTTTGATTCAGGTAGCTGCGGGACTATCACATCCATGCTTGGATAATCTAATATCTTTATAAAGGGGGGCGTTGCCAAGGAACTCGCTGAAAAAGCAACTTTTCCAGCTTTTGAGTCAACATCATGAATAGAACCATTAAAAGCGTTAAATTCGGTGAGATTTTCATCACCCAAATGGTATTTAAAGAGCTTTAATTCTCCATGATGCTCGATTACCACTAAAAGCTCATTGTTGTCTTTATTTTCTTTCGTTTCGATCCATTCAACTGATGAAGCCTCATTTGGAAGATCTATAGTATATTCTTGTTCCCAGTTCTCTATATTCCATATTATTAGGCGTGGCTTGTCATCTTTATCTGTTGTGAAGGCAATTCTTTTATCGTTCTTTGCCCACACCGGTGTGCTTTCTTCAGATTTATCGGAGAGTGAAATTATTCGTTGGTCATCTGGATTATCGACTGGGAAAATTATAATGTCAAAATTCTCCATATGCTCACCGCGGCCAACAGAAACACCAACCAATTTACCTGTTTTGCTCACGGTCGCACTTAACCAACGATCACTGGTAAACAGCGTTTCAATTGAGTTTGTTTCAATATTCATTCGTTTGACAAAATTATTTTCATCGTCGTTCCCAAATATGAGCAAATTTGAATTATTTGGAAACCAAGAAAGATGAATTCTTCCAATCGGTTTCTCCGTCATTTTTACTGGCTCTTTTTCTCCGTCACGGAGATTTAAAAGATAAATGTCATAGTTTTCAGAACCACCGCGGTCACGAGGGAAAGCCAGTTTTTTGTCAGTGGAAAGATCGTAACCTCTTAATACACCATCTTCAGCAAATGTGAGTTGTTCTATTTTTGTAATTGGTTCACCAAGTTTATATCGATATAACTGAAATATTCCGCTGGAGTTCATGGAAAATATTATCTCAGATCCATCATGACTGAGTAAAAAAGATGCAATACGAGGGATTTCATATAATTTCTCAATCGCAGTTTTTAAATCATCAAATGAAAGAGTTTTTAGTGTCATTTCTAGATTCTCCATCAGATGTTCGTTAAAACATTTGAAAATCTGTAGCATAAGTGCTTTTTGTTGGAATCTCAGAAATCTCCGCTTACGAAAATCATGCGTTCGACTCGACTTATAAGAACCAATATGCACATAATGGAGACGAAAACGAAAATACTAAGGAAGAATATGTCTATACTTTTTGCTAATACTAGATAAAACGTTGTCCATGACCAGTTTTCCATAATTTTTGAAAAAGTGGCATGTGGGAGCCCTAAAATCGGTGTGGTTATGATTATTATCCCCATTAGCAAATATGGGCTGAAGAGTAGAATGAATAGCTCTTTAAAGTGCAAAATAAGCGCAATGATGTGATATATAAAGGATGAGACGTGGAATTGGAGATCATGAATTACGTGGGAAAGATATTTCTCCATTAACGTAAATGAAATTAAGTGAAGCTTCCTCTTTTTCATCAATACCACCCCCTCCACCTAGTATCTCTATTTCCATGTACTAAGAACCAATGAAAAAATAAAAATCTATTCACACAAAAAAGAGGAAGAACTTCCTTGATTAGGAAAAAAATGGTGGTTCAAAGAGTAACTCCATACTACACGCAACGATTTTGGAAAATTCATAGGATAGCATGGACGAATTGGGGTTTTTTGTAATTATTTTGTGTTTTGTTAGTTCATTACAATGGTAAGTTATTAAGGAGGTTGATTTTCTAGCAAAATCGGATTTGGAAGGTTTGGTTTTGAAACTTCCACTGACTAAATTAGGTGATTCGATATCGTGAATAAAAGAATTAGCAATTTTTTCCCGTGAAATGATGAATTTTTCTGTGAATGCCGTGAAGGGAGAATTTTGTGTGTGCTCATCATTAAACATGTTTTCATTAATGAAGTTTTCTGCATTATTAAAGATGATTTCTAAGATATGTTTTCTAGTATGGAGAATTCGAGCTTCTTTTTCTAAAAGTTCAAGGAAATGTAAGCCTAAGGTATCTTTGCTTTCTTTCAATATTCGCTTTAAGCTGTTTTCGACTTCCCATTTTCCATATTTGGCAACTTTCATGGCGGCAACAAAATTGTATTTTTCGGCAACCTCCAAAACAAAACCGGGGCGAACTTTTTTCCAGAGGTTACTCTTTGTTACATCTTGTTTTTCCATGTAATAGCGTCGAAGCCGTACAAATTCTTTTACTACATGATAGAACAGTTCTAATGCCACGCCCGGTAACCCTAAAGACAACGCTGCAATGACTTCTAATGTTCGTTTTGGTACCAGGTTCGATTTTTCATCCAGTTTAACATTATTGATTCTATGTCGTAAAATATTCATGATTTGTCGTCGAGTACAACGTTTTAACCATAATATGTCACTAGAAAGTCCAAAACGTCGTAACCAGTTCGCCTTATCAACGTCCACATTATAGAGTTGCGAAAATTGTTGTGCATCTCTGTACGAAAGGGTAATTACCAGTAAAGCCTCCCGCCTTAACGAGATATTTAGGTTTTGTCCTTCTTCATTGGTGTGTGTCATTGTTTTTTTATAGTCAACACTTTTATTATTCCCATCCATGGATTCATTAAAGATTAGCGGTGTCTCCCGCGTTTCAGCCTCTAAGTTTTGGATAAACAGTGCTCCATTATCTATAAAAACAATTTGTCGGTTAGAAAACGACGTTCGGAACCATTCTTCGATCAGTGCACTTACATTTTTTTCCGTAACTAATAGGTAGTCAGCAAATTGTGCGAACTCTTCATTAAGTTCATGCGTCAAACGCCGACAGAATATAGACTTGAATGATTTTGTTGGCCCAACTACAAATAAGATATCTGTATTTTTATATGCACGACCAACAGCTTGTGAAAATTCAAGATATTGCGGTAGCACATAAAAAAATGTATCTTCAATGTCTTTTTCTGTGGTGAAAGGGTTTTCTTTCCACCCCATTTCTTTATAAAAGGGCTTATGTGGTTGCTGTATGCCTCGTTTAAACATTTCAACGCCAATTTTTCGATCAACTACCAAATTGCTGCCCTCAGTTTTGATTTGACCTATTTACACATGTATTGTTAATTATATCTAAGACCCATATTTTTTAATTAAAATACACGATGGTAACCAGAATAATCATTTGTTCCTAGAGCAACTAAATTTTTGATTTTGAATTACTTAAATATTTCTAATTAATTTTATGCATTTAATTCACGATTAAAAAAAATACACGTCGAATCTTGCAATGTAACATGGATAATATCAATGTATTTAAATAAGTGCATTTCTTCATTTACTTTAAAAGGTAATATTTAAATGATCTTGAATAAAATAATTTTTGTCGCCAAGAATACATCCCACCTATAAAACTGCCGTTATTATTTTAAAGAGAAAGTGTGTATAAAAACATGGACTTGAAAACCACTATAGTCTCATAATTTAAGAAATAAAAGACGTGGAAAATAAATTACAACTTTTGGCGCCGTATTGAACATTTCTGTAAGTGGGTGTCGTTTTGTCAGAAACATTCCAATTAGATTTTGTAAACGAAATTATTAGCGATCTTACTGCCCGTGATTCTTATGTAGTCAAATTTCTAAAACTTTGTTTTGGATATAGAGATAAAGAGTATGTTTCACTTCTAGTCAAGACCTTAAAAACGATCACTCAACAGAAAAAAATCGCTAAAAAACAGCTCTTTAGAATGATTGACGCTGCAAATAATCCAAAGAAAAAGCGCTATTTGGAAAAAATTCTCAAAGCGCTAAAAAAAGAAGGTTTAATAGAGATTTGGCGGGAAAATATCTTCAAAACTATATATTTGGATTTGTTTTTCATACTCCAAGCCGAAATAATT
>WAPZ01000754.1 GCA_015520535.1 Candidatus Heimdallarchaeota archaeon | reverse complement strand
GTCTATGGAAAGGAATTGTTTGCAAAGCGGTTATTTAAAACAATTGACGATAATAACGGAATAAAGTTTTTTATGTCTTCTACTATTTTAGATAAAGAAGTTTTTTGTGAATCTCTAGGGATTGATAGTAACCAAGCTGCGTTTCTTTCGTTGTCCAGTGAGTTCGATAAAGACAACAGAAAAGTCTTTTATATTCCTACAATAAAAATGAATAGACATTGGAAGCAACCCGACAAAGAAAAAGAAAGAAAAAACCTTGTTTCTACTATTCATCAAATACTCAAGGATTTTCATTCAAATGAAAGTGGAATTATTCACACAGGAAATTATGAAGTTGCGTTGTGGTTAGCAGACGAACTAAAAGGAAAAATTAAGCATACAATATACACACATGAACAATCAGGACACATAAGAAATAAAGCTATAGAACAATTCATTCTTTCTCAACAACCGAGTATATTAATATCGCCCTCGATAACCGAAGGTCTGGATCTTGTTGATGATCTCGGAAGATTTGCAATTTTTGTTAAGATTCCATTCGGAAATCTCGGCGACCCGTGGATTAAAAAGCGTTGTGAATTGTCTCAAAAATGGTATCAACAACAAGCGATTATCAATATAATACAAGGAAGTGGTCGTGTTGTAAGAAATCACACCGATTGGGGCGTAGTTTATATTCTTGATAAATCTTGGGACTATCTATACCATTCAACAAAAAAGATAATACCAAAATGGTGGAAAGAAAGTTACGAAGAAGTATATTAAATACATAATCTGACAAATAAATACTCCTATAGGACGGGAGTATTTTTTATGTTATTCGAAGAATTATTGAATGAACTAAGTCCTGAGCAAGCTGTAGGTCAAGAACAAGAAAAAGACAATAAACGACCGTCTCCTCTTGTTATATCAATTGAGCAAGAAACAAAAAATAATAGTGAGTTTCGAAAAGTTGTTAAAACAACAACGAATAGTCAGATAATTTTAATGTCTGTCGACCCAGGGAATGAACTCGGTCACGAAGTTCATCACGATGCTGACCAGTTTTTTAGAATTGAGTCTGGATTATGTGTCTTTGAGTTTGGAAAAAACAAAGACACTGTAGTAGAAGTAAGAGAGGGCGAAGCAGTATTAGTTCCAGCAGGTTTATGGCATAATGTTTATGTTCCAGGGAACGCTAATGAACCGTGTAAATTCTACACGATATATTCACCGCCGACGCACAAAACAATAAAAATTAACAATAAAGAGATTGACATAGATGACCATAACAAAGAATAACTGTAACACAATCGGCGAAGTACAATCAGATCGCTTATCAGGCAACGTTTCTGACCTTTCTCGTGCACCAATTCCACCTGTTAAACAAACAGGTGTTCCCGAATGTTTAAAAACACCAGAAGGACGTTTTATTATTCCATTTAAAGATCAGTGTGTTAAAAATTTTAGGTTAACTGATTTACAAGACAATGGTCTTGCTGAACACTTTGCCAACGAAGCATTAAATATTGCAGGAGCAGTTTTAAATGTATACAAATTATTAGGTGTTCATGAACAAAGTAAATTAATTGACCAAGTAGGATTAGGAAAAGGAATTTCCGGCGGTGATGCTAACGGTTATCCTGCAGAAAACGCCTTTGATGCATTTGACACTGAATGGCGATCAATACAAACAGGTTATGATGCAATAACATCTTCAGCCTACATTGGTTATGATTTTGGAGAAATTCAAAAGATATCTCCAATACGAGATTATGGTAACAGAGCGTTCCGAAGAAAATTAATTACAGCTTTAGGTATTAAACAAAGTTCACGTGAACAAAATCGTGTAACAAGAATCAGAATTGAACGGTCTGATGACGGAATTAAATGGTATGGAGTTGACACAGCTGAACTTCCAAACGATGATTGTTTGAACATCGTTTATTTCAAAAGCACAGTAAGCGCAAGATATTGGAGAATACGACCTTTGAACTTTCTTGGTGGTAAAAATGATTACTGGGGAGTGGTTGGTTTACAATTGTACGATAACCACGAAAGAACACATTGGTCAAACATAGAAGACAAAGTATTTCTAGAAAACCGCAATAAAGAATATGCAAAAGAACCGTTAGAGATCAGAGGTTATTATGATTTGGTAGATGTACAGTTAGAAATCAATCAATTTGGTTCCGAAGCAATGTTACAATTGTACATTCTTACAACATTTCAACAATGTGTTGAGGTGTTAGGACGTCCAATAGTAATAGGTGATATTATCGAAATACCAAGTGAAGCACAATACAATCCTGATCTTCGAAGAGTAAGAAAATGGATGGAAGTTACCGATGTTGCATGGAGCACTGAAGGTTATACACCTGGTTGGCAACCAGTCATGTTAAGAATTGTTGCATTACCTGCACTTGCAACACAAGAAACGCAAGATATATTTGGCGATCTTGCTGCGGAACCGATGCCAGACGAACTAAATCTTATGTCAGGTGACGATGGTCAAAATCCGAACTATCAAGATTATACAGCAGTTAGTCATGAAATTGAAAATCAGGCTGGATTGAGATTGCCGGAAAGAGGCACAGACGCCAATAACGAATTACGTGCTTTTAGTGAGGAAGATTTGCAAGAAGCTGAAGGTTATAATATCACGAACCTTCAGACAATTGGTTTAGAAGGAAGAAGTTTATATGTCGAAGACGCCATGCCACCGAACGGTGCACCATTTACTGAAGGACCTGAATTCCCTGAAAACCCGAAGGATGGCGATTATCATCGGTTGACATACGAGGGACTGGCAGGGAATATTCCAGCGAGATTATATAGATATTCAGCGTCCAAAGGTAGGTGGGTTTATCTCGAAACTGATAAGAGATCGTTCTTTAGCAGAACGAAACCTATATTGCAAGAACTTCTTACATCGCCGTTTGAAAGACCTAACGATGAGATTATACCAAGAGACGAAACATAAGGAGTAAATAGAATATGGCACAGCTACTCGATTATTATTACAATGAACAAATCAAAAAGTTTACTGTACAATTCATGGCTG
>WAPZ01000753.1 GCA_015520535.1 Candidatus Heimdallarchaeota archaeon | reverse complement strand
GTAGTAGGTTTATGAACGCCTAGTCCACCAATTCTGAATCCCCCTGAAGGAGTAAGAATTTTTTGGAGTGAATGTTGTTGTTCGCATTTAGGACAATCAGTAAGTCGATCGTCACTTATTTTTTGTTTAACCTCAAATTGGTGATTACATTCATTGCATTTGTATGTGTATGTTGGCATACAATCCTCCAAATAAATTTTTATTATTTACATGTTATATTTTATAAAGTTTTTTTATACTGTTGAATCAACAAGTTTGCCAACCCAAAAAGCATCTGTTAAATCATATAATCCTGTTGATTTTTTTACCCCTAAATCTAAAAAAGTTTTTTTCACATATGAGGGTAATGATTCAAACATAGCATCTTTTTTAGCCTTTCCATTGCCTGTTGCAAATTTCTTTACAGCATTTGGTGCTACTATTTCAACTTTAAAATCTGCAACAAACCGTAATTTGTTAATAATTGTAAATTGTAAACCTGCTAGATCACGTGTGGCATCACCTCTCATACCAAATGCTAGTCCTTCAATTCCAATCAATTTGGGTTTATAATCATATGCTAATGTTAAAATATGATTAGCAATTGTATTAGCGCGTTCAAATATATCCAACGTTTTAGATGTTTTATAAATTTCAGAATGTATCAAATTACTATTCTTCAAAACGCAAATACCTGTACACGAATATGATTGATCTATACCTATAATTTTCATATAGGTATTTACATTAATTTTTGTCTTGGTAACCCTTATAACTTTCGAACTGCTCATCTTACTTTCCCCAAACTGTTTTATTCTCACCAAGGAACAACTCATCGGTAAACTCTTTGACGGCTGTTTCGTCTTCTTTGGTTGGTTCTATTGGCAAACCATTGAACGTAACTAACCTGTAGTAGTGTGACTGCTCAAAATCTTTACAATTGATAGCGGAAGGAATGAGGTGACTTCCTCGAGTCACTAATGACATAACAGGTTGGAATGTTATAGGATTTATAACTACACCTGATGCTAAAGCTAGCACATAAGGGCTGTAGATATAGTCCGTATCAGTGTCAGAAGAACCCTTGTATCCAATTAACATCTCATTGTTATTAATGTATCGATTTAGGTATACTTTGGAGTGACCATTTACTGTCCCAACATATAGCAAATTGGTTCCAAACCCTTTTGGTTCGGATGTTCGCTGGAAATCTTTTGACTTAATCAGATTAGCTAGTATTCCATTTGAAACAACACACCAATTGCCCGCACCACGCCTAGTTTCCTGAGCAATTTTATTCGCTTCACGGTTTATGTTTATTAAGAGACTTAGATTCTCTTGTGAACACTGACTATCAACTGTTGTTTTGGTAGCGATATGTTTGAGGTCTGAAATAATATGTTCTTGAATTTCGGTGACTACTTCATTTGAAATCATCTGTGTTATTTCGCGTTCAATATCAAAATCATGATAGATTTCCAAATCTTGTTTGGCTTCGATTGTCCAGCCCGTACTCAGTTTCAGTGTCTTTGCCTCTATATCTTCTGACCTTACTTCGAACATTACCTTTGTTGTTTCGGGATCCCAATCTGCACAAACATCCAATGGTTCACCTTCCTCTGTTACATATTTCAGAAAGTAAACTTTAGATTTAGGTTCAGGTGCTGGTTGAACACCAACCAAATCTTTCATTATAAGTGATTCCCAAACCTGTTTTGTTATATTTTTCATCATATTTTCGATCCCAGCGTTTACCACAATAGATGATGAACCGGATGCTTTTTCGTATGATGTTAGAAGGGCTTCTAACCCTTTATCAATTGATTCTTCGGTTACCATGTTTTCGTCTTCTATGTTATTCTCCTATTTTTATTACTTATTTTTATTTTTTATGGAGTTACCAATCAAAACATCTTCATAGCTCGATTATAAGCGTCAATATATGCTTCTTCGTTACTACGATCAGAAACTATTTGAGCAAAAACCTTATCTCTAACATCAGCGATTCGTTCATTGTTGCCAACAATAATACCAAATTTATCTTTAAGAAGTTTATTTGCCGCATTAAAATCTTCTGGATATGAATCATTATCATTCATTTCCTTACCGAGGGCTATACCAATTTGTAACATAAAAATTTGTTCTTTATTAGTCATCGTATTGTTCTCATCGCTCTATCATATGCGTTAATGGTTTCTGCATCCTTAATTGTATCTTCAAGAATTTGATTATCAATTTCACTTACACCACTATTAACAATCGTTGATGTATTTTTATCTGACGTCAAATATATACTTTCGACTATTCTATAAGATAATGGTTTAATACGAAAATCAGCACGACAATATATACTATTGCCAACGATAGTGGTCTCAACATCATATCCTATAATAATATCAGCTCGTTTAAAACCAGCCATAGTCCATATTGCGTCTTTTTGTATATGCATTTTAGTCACACAATCACAAGGCTCAAATGTATAATCTTGAAGAACTTCTTTGATTGAATTTCTAATACGTAGTTGAATATCATCATTTATAGGTGTCAAATAAAACACATGGTTGTGCATAATATTTTCCTCATTCATTATAAGTTATATAACTGAACCCCTTTGACATTTGAACAATCATTTTATAATCGAATGCACTATCTATCTCATCACGATGACTGATTATATATAATGATAGTCCTTCATCACGTGCTTTTCGTTTTAACATTCGTGCTGCATTCTGAATACCAACAGTATCCAATCCAACATCAAGAACTTCATCTAACATGAATACATTAATACGTTCATGCATACTTTGTAAAACATCTCTAAAAGCAAAAGATAAAGCTAGATTAACTCTAGCTCTTTGACCGTTAGATAAATTACCAAAATCCATAGGCCGTCCAAATTGAGAAATCTTTGCGGTCATTTCGTGAGTAAATTCAACAGTGTGAGGCAATTCCAAATCGGTTAAATACTTTTGTAAGCGTGAATTAAGAAAGGGAATATTTTTATGCAATAAAGCCTTTCTTACAAAGCTATCTTTCCGTGTTAATAATTTTAATAGAAACTTTTGGTGTTCAATTGTTGTTGTAAGTTCGTTAATTTCATTCATATCAACTGGTTCAAGTTTCACATCTAACAATTCTTGTAGTGTTTCAAGATGTGGATTAATAGCTTTTTTGAGTTCTATTAGTTTGTTTTCATAAAAAGTACTTTTGTTTTTGATGTCTAATATAT
>WAPZ01000752.1 GCA_015520535.1 Candidatus Heimdallarchaeota archaeon | reverse complement strand
ATATAATGTCGTGTCATGAATATCTTAAAAGGAAAATAGAAGTAAGAATAATAAAGTCTGATATGAAAAACTTATAACTTCGCCGCTCGTTTTTATAGAATTTAGAGGGTGCGGGCGACCGCCGATTTTCTTTTTGGGCCTCGAGCCCGGCATAAAGTCTGGCGGGGCGGCCCATGATGGATACGTCAATGTGGGCTCCGAGCCCGAATAGAAGTCCATCAACACCGGGCTCGCCCATTCGCCCACGCACCCTCTAAAATTAAATTAAGAGGTGTATATGAATATGAATGAGTTGAATTATTTAAATTTAAAGGTTTGTGGAATAGATCCACATAAGAGGTTCTTTAAAGCCGTAATAGTCGATATGAACACCCTAAATACCCTATATGAGGCGAACTTCACAAATAGTAGAAGCGGCGCACAAGCACTAGTGGCAAAACTTCGCGAGTACAAGTGTAACAGCGTGGTCATCGAGAACTCAAATAACTTCAGCACCGCCCTGTACCACTACTTGAAACGAGAAAAATTTGACGTTGTGAGCGTGAATCCAGCAAACGTACCTGCAAAACGTAAGAAGAGCGACCGTGTTGATGCGAAGTGGATCGCAATAACGTATACGAAGGGATTGGTCAATGAGGATTATGTACCCCCCGAGGAAATACAGTATCTGCGAGA
This sequence comes from Candidatus Heimdallarchaeota archaeon, assembly GCA_015520535.1. Taxonomy (GTDB): domain Archaea; phylum Asgardarchaeota; class Heimdallarchaeia; order Hodarchaeales; family S146-22; genus S146-22. Next base: position 2,885 of record WAPZ01000752.1, on the reverse strand, counting down.
TTTGACGCGTGTCAGGAGAAAGTTAGTGAATATCAGAACCATCTTGAAGAATAAAGTTCACGCGCAGCTTACGAGAGGCGAACTGCACCTCAGTAAAATTTACTCGGACATATTTGGCAAGAAGGGTCGTAGTGTAATTCGAGCAATTATCGAATCAGAATCGAGCATAGAGGAACTTGATGACCGCGTTAGAGAAATAATCGATGACGCATTTATGAGCCTAATAAACAAGAAACTCGTATCAATCCTTATGGAGCTGATAGAGGAGCTGGATAAACGGATAAAGAGCCTGGATATGGCGATAGCTACATACGTGTACAAGCATGCATCGATCAGAGAGAAGGTTGAGCGGATAATGACGATACCGGGAATAGGGCTAATAACGGCGGCCATAATAGTTGCGGAGGTGGGCGATTTCAAGAGATTTCCCGATAAGAAGAGCATTTCTAGTTGGGCGGGCGTTGTACCGATGACCAGAGAATCCGCTGGAGTTCAGAGGGGGTATCGGATAACGAAGCGTGGATCGCCGTATTTAAGACATGCGTTGCACGAAGTAGCGAACGGGATTAAGTTAAGGAAGGAGCCAAAGGAGCTTTACGCGTTCTACTTAAGGGTTAGGCATCGAAGTGGGAAATACAAAGCGATAACTGCATTAGCACATAAGGTACTTGTTGTTATATGGGGTATGATGACGACTGGTAGTGATTTCAACATGGTTTCGTCTGCGAAGCGTACATACGAGAAAAAACGTAGATTGTTAGCGGCTATGGCCGAAGCTGGTAAGAAAGAATTGGAGGTGATGACGTAAAAAATAAAAGAGAGGACGAGTAAGTACGAAGTAGAGCGGCGAAGTTTTTCATAGAAAAATAGAAAAATAAAAAATAATGTATTGTTTATGCTTCTGCTGCAAAGTGCATCCAGAAGTATCCGCCGATAATTAGTACACTGAGTATGCTTCCTAGTAATACCAGAGCAATCATGATTGTTATCTTTTTCTCGTCAATTTCTTCTGTTTTTATTACAAAGGACAAAATTATTGTGAGTACAATGAACAATACGAGCAGTATTATACCATGGCCTACCCAATGATGTCCAAAAGTTGCTGCTAACCAGTTATAGATATTCTTGTCCTCTTCTTTCCATATTGTAAGAATTGCATTGAATAGTGCGGTTATGAAGAAAGAGATTGAGGATACATATGCTAGTGTTGGATTAAAGAACGATTTTTCTGCCATTAAAAAACACCTCCTTACCCACCACCAGCCATAAGCTGCCAAGCAAGTTTTGCACTTACTCCAATCCATGCACCCAGTGCATCTAAGAGAATTCCTCCGATAATTAGTGCAATTACAGTCCACATCAAGAGTTTCCGTGTTGATTCAGACTCTAAATCCAAGGAAAAAGCAAATATTGGCAATAAAGTTGCTAGCCAAAGACCAGTGTAGAAAATGTGCTCCTTTGTTTCCATTCCTATTGCATGCGCCATTATCGTTTCAGCAAAGCTCTTAATGGCTCCTTTGTCTACGCCATATTCTTGTGTATACACAGGGATTACAGTAAACCAAGAAATCCATACAAAGATAGCAGCGGCTATTGCAAGGATCTGTATTAACTTTTTATCTTTAGAACCAGTATATAGTAGTGCTAGTAACCCTGACAGTGATAGAAGAGATAGAAGTGCTGCAAATACATGAATACCCGCTTCTACACCCACACTCATATTAAAAAACCTCCGTTGTATTTTTACTTATCTTAACAGTGTTATATAAATTTTAAGGTATGACAACGGCTTTCTTTGTAAAAAAAGGTATCTTTTTTAATATTTTAGCTAATAAGTGTCTCATAATTGTTTATTTTTTAAAAAGAGGGTGATGATTTATTTAATATTATCCTTAATTTCACTGATTATCTATTTTTTGAGCAATGCTTTATTTGTTTTTATAGTTGTCTTTATAAAGCATTGTTGAATAGTGAATTCATAATGACTAACAGAGAATGAAAGGGTGAAAAAGTTGAATAATACCGAAAAGTGGCCAATTTTGGCCAAATCTGCTTGGATTGATGGAGATACCCTGAAAATTGTTGATGAAACTAAATTGCCAAAACATCTGTCTATAATTGAAGCAAAAGATTATCATGATGCCGTGAGAGCTATAAAGGAGATGCGAACCAGGGCCGCAGGGCAATTCTATACTGTCGTATATGGCATGCTTCTGACAGCTAGAAAGCATAGAAGTAATAAACCTCATGATTTAATAAACAAATTGAAGGCCGCAGCAACCGCCTTTGCGAACGCTAGACCAACATTTCCTTTAGCTTCTCTTGCATTCGAAGTATATGACGCTGCAGAGAAAGCGTTTATCCAAGGGAAAGATATTGTTGCTGCTGTTGAGAAAAAAGTTCAAAGTATGGTCCATCATAGAGAGGAACGTGTTATGAATATTGCAAAACATGCTGCAACACTTATAGACGACAACTCAACAGTTTTAACTCACTGTAATATAAGTGGGATAATGGTATTAATAGGACGCGAAGTTAGAAAAATGGGAAAAAATGTGAAATTTATTGCTACAGAAACACGCCCATATCTCCAAGGTGCTAGATTAACCGCTTGGGAACTAAAAGAAGATGGATTCGATGTAACTTTAATTACAGATAATGCTGTTGCATATGTTATGTGGAAAGGCATGGTCGATTTAGTTATAGTTGGTGCCGATAGAGGCGCACTTAATGGTGATATTGCTAACAAAATCGGTACATACCAGATTGCTATGTCTGCATTTGAACATAATGTTCCTTTTTATGTCATAGCTTGGGTAGATCCAAAAATAAAAAGCGGAAAAGATATAAAAATAGAAGAGAGGCCTCCTGAGGAAGTCCTCTAT
>WAPZ01000751.1 GCA_015520535.1 Candidatus Heimdallarchaeota archaeon | reverse complement strand
ACATTCTCCATTCTTTGCCTTGCGAGCTTTAATTAAAAAAGAATATGATGTTGTCGTTTTACTTTTTTGTTAGTTGGCTAGTTTTCGTATGTTTATGGATGCGCCATTGTAAAAAGTTCTTCTAATGATCCGATTTGATCTGCCATTCCGATTAATAATTCGGCTTCTTCACGTGGTAACTTCTTTAAATCCACTAAATACTCCAAAATTTCGCGGAACAGATCTTTAGTATATTCAAAGCCTTGATCTTGCGGTAGTGAGCCAAGGGCAAATATTAGTTTATCACTTTCGCTGGCACCATCGGCTTTAAGGGCATTATACACGGTTTGTACATAAATGTCCCATTCTGTCAGCGATTTTGCTAGTTGTTCTCTTCTTTCAGCAATCTGAGCCTCTTTATGATCTAATGGTTTTGGTCTTATCCATCTGAAGAATCTCTTAAAAAATGACAACGTCACGTCAACCTCTTTAGCTCAGTGATAGATAAACCTATCTTCAAATCGATATATTGAATCAACGTTTTTAAACCTTTCACTTATGTCAATATCATCAATTACGCTTTTATTATCTCACGTTAAAAAGTGATTGTTAAAATTTGGCTAATTTGGTGGTATGAGTGCCGTTTACTCCATTTCATTTCGGCCCAGCACTTTTCATTGGAATGTTATTCTACTCATTTGTGAATGTACCAGCATTTTTTATTGCGAGTGTAATATTAGATCTTGAACCCCTAGCTGTCTTAATTTTTGACTTAGATTACCCATTGCATGGTTTTATGCATACATATTTAGGCAGTCTGCTTGTTGCAATTTCTTTAGGCATCATCTTGACTATAACGTTCAGAAAAGCTCCAAAAATTGGTACTTTTTTAGAGAAAATCTCTTTTTTTGGGAAAAATGATATGAAACATAATGTAGCAACGGCTATCAGTGGTGTCTGGTTGCATATCTTTTTGGATTCCTTTTTATATACCGATATACAGCCATTTTATCCGTTTTCAATAAATCCTTTTTACAAAATGCTTTCATTTACTGCGGTTTATGGTGTATGCGTCCTTGCTTTTTTAGTAGGTCTCCCTCTCTATGGATTCCGATGGTATCGTTCTCAAAAGGAAAATTATATTAACAAGCAACTAAAAAAGTAAAGTAGTTGGAGTTTACTAGTTAAAATAAGAAAGGGAGTTACTATGCCAGGTTTTGAGGCTTTAACTGCGTTATTAATCTTACTTGTAATACCAAGTATAAAAATTTCCCGAAGTCGGAAAAAAACAAACAGCAACGGCTATCCGCCGCCAGCAAGACAAACTTCTAACGAGGTTAGCTAGTTAGTTAACTCGTGTGCGTGAGTGCGTGCTTGAGCGTTTCACTGCTAACTGACACCCAAAATTCTTTCAGCAGTTTCTTTGACTGCACTTCTATATTTTTTAGGCGCATAGACTCGAATGTGGGTCATAATCCCTTTTATAACGCTAATTAGGCGAGAAACATCGGTTAATTTGAGGGGGATTTTTTCTTTTGTTATTTTGTCGATCTTGAATAATTGTACATCCACGGGGTCTTTTCCCAAAAAAGGCGTGGTTGCTATATTAGCCGTATCGATAAAAACTTGTGGACATCCCGATTCGTTAGCAATTTGTTCTTCTAAAGAGGCCCGATTAGAGGGATGGGTGAGGAGTTTCAGTGCCGGACGATCAGCAATTAAAATTTCAATTTCATATGCTAGTTTTGGGAGTTCTCTTCTCTTAAGTTGGGTAATATACGGTTCACATTCGGGAATATTAAGCATGGTATGCCAAATGCTGTAGTCATCCCAGCGTAGATAATTTTGAATGTCGTTAAAGTCAAAAAGACCGACTTCTTTAGCGTTTTGTAATGCCTTTCCTAAAAGTAGTTGTGCGGCGCGTGCCGTGGCATGAAAATAAATGGTTCTGAAACTTTGCATTCGGGCTAGTACGAACATTTCTAACGTCGGTAAACCACGAATATCTACGGCTATGTGATTATCAATTACACCAAGAAGATATCTTAGCCGTGCCATGTCGACATAGCCATATGCAGCGCCAGTATGATAACTATCCCGAACCAAAAAATCTTGTTTATCAACATCAATAGTTGACGAAATGATTTCTCGCATAAAAGGCGGATTTTTAAGGCGGCCAGCTGCTAACTCCGCAACTAGATGTTTCGAGAAACCTTCTTCTTCGATAAAATCCCCAATTTCCGTTTCTAAAATCACGCGAATCGTAAAGTCTTCGTGAGTTAGTTGCTCCTCCGATAAAATGGTTTCAAATACATGAGAAAATGGGCCATGACCGACATCGTGTAATAAGCCGGCAAGCCGCAGTAAAAGCGTGTCTTCATACGTGATTTCTTCTTGTAGATTTAACCGATATCCCGCATCTCCCGCTAAGTGCATAACGCCAAGCGCATGTTCGAAACGCGTGTGATTTGCACTTGGATAAACGTATTCTGATCCCGCTAATTGCTTGATTCGATGTAGCCGTTGAAAGGCTTCTAAATCGATTATTTTTTTTTCTAACTCCGACAGATAGATATACCCATGAATTGGATCTTTAATTGCAGTGGCCGGTGGAATATTTGGAAAATACATCTTTTATGCTCCAAATTCGTCTTCACACTTATGTGAGATCGAAAATCCAATTAAATACATCTCGTGATCGATTTATCGGCAATCTTTTAATTTTTTCTGTCACAAAGATATTCTCTAAAAAACCAATGTTGCTGATTACCAAATTATAGAGAAAATTCAATGTGGGCGTTAAAAAGGGATATTCCATATGATCGACTAAAAATTCTTTTTGTTCCAGCGTCACACCATTTTTCAGTTCATTTTCTTCAATATATTGTGATTTACACCCAACCACTAAATCTAATTTTGCAACCGCGTTTTTGTATCTAAATTGTGGGTTTAAAAGCCCATTTTGGTTTAAAAGCTCAAAATAATGGTTGACAACCTCCATGTTCTTTTTTAACTCTGGAATTAAAGAAATAGCGTGTGTTGCCACGGCTTGTCCTTCTACCATCACTACGCTTTGAAGCGCAGAGGTAAATAATTTTTTGATATCCTCGTAAAAAAGACCATGATGTGGAGTTGCCAAAAAACAAATTTTTTCCACATAGGAACTAATTGGTTCAAAACATTCGGCGAATTCGGTCAAATATCTCACAATTAAACCGCCAAGAGAGTGTGCTACAATCCAAATCTTATTGTTGGGTTTTTTTTTGATCATTCTTTTCAATGTGACATACAGTTCTTCTTCTGCTAAGGTTTCAATCACCGGGTGCTTAGGATCTGACAGCGAAATCGTCCAGACATCATATCCAAGATTAGCAGCTTCTTGGGCAAAAGCTATATACTGTTTCTGCTTTTTTACAGGTGGGTACCAAATGCAGTCACTGGAGCCATACCCATGCACAAAAAGAATGCTGACATCCTTTTCATTTTCGGGATTTGCTGGCAAATTGCGGATTCCACCTTTTCCAATCGTTGAAATGAGGGGATAAAAGATCGTCCCCTTATAAATAACGTCTTCACAACTGGATTTGTATGGCATTCTTCCCGTTCAACCCTTTTTAATCTCTTAACACGTATTCTATGCCACTGTACTCTCTCACATCTTTATATTTGTATTAGGAACATGATTTTGCATAATGGATGATGTGACTTTATCTATTTATGATGTACTTCGAACGCTTCTTTAAAAAGATTTTTATTGGTGCCATTTTCAGTCACCTTAGAGTAAATTTTTTTGTTGTTTCAAAAAAGCTGTAATGTAGG
>WAPZ01000750.1 GCA_015520535.1 Candidatus Heimdallarchaeota archaeon | reverse complement strand
GAGCTGATTTAGCAGGCGTTTTGTTTTTATTGAAAAAGAACTTAAAACGGACTACCGTTGTGTGGAAGAAAAAGGCAAGCCTGCCTGCCGACTGCGTCAGCAGTCAGGCAGGCCTGTCTTACGCCTGAGAGCGTAATCCAGGTAAAGAGTCCCACCTTTTGCGCAGGAAAGGTGAATAAACAGAGTCTTTGAGTTTTGAATGGGGGAAAAGCCAAATGTGGCTTTACTCCTTGCTTGAACGTGCTGATTCAGCAGTTATTTTGGTTTGTTTAAAATGTAATTAAAACGACCTACCGTTGCGTGGAAGAACAAGGCCTGCCTGCCGACAAAAAGTATTGCGATATTTTAATATTGCATCATTTCAATAAAAACAAGCACGGGGGTAAGCCCCCCGTGCCAATTCTTTAGGGCTCAATTTTTGTACCCAAAACCGCTAAAAATTGTCGCATCCATTCCGGATGGGCAGGCCATGCCGGGGCTGTTACCAGATTGCCATCGGTTACGGCGTTGGTAAACGTATCGTTATTGGGGACCCATTCCCCACCGGCCAATTCCACTTCGGTTTTTACTGCAGGGTAGGCGGAGCATTTTTTGCCTTTGAGGACACCGGCGGCAGCTAAAATCTGTGCTCCGTGGCATATGGCAGCAATGGGCTTGTTCGCTTCCGCAAAATGGCGGGTGATGTCCAGTACTTTGGGGTAGAGCCGAAGATATTCCGGTGCACGGCCGCCAGGAATCACCAATGCATCGTAATCCGCGGGATTCACGGATTCAAAGTCAGCCGTTACCTGGAACAAATGTCCGGGTTTTTCAGAGTACGTCTGATCCCCTTCAAAATCATGAATGGCAGTTTTAACCTTTTGACCCGGACGCTTCCCCGGACAAATGGCATCCACCTGATGCCCGGCCATGGTGAGAATTTGAAACGGCACCATGGCTTCGTAATCTTCTACAAAATCTCCAACCAGCATTAAAATTTTTTTGGAAGCCATAACGAAGGCCCTCCTATGTTTTTAGGTGGTCCAGATAATCTCTTCCCGCAGAATTTAAGCGGGAAGAATTCTCTCTGGAATATTTTTATTAATTTTACTATATTTTCCTGCAAGGGATTCAATTGAAAAATAAAATAATGAGATAGATTTTACTAAAAATAGCGGCTATTTCTGGAATTAGGTGTAGGAGTACATGGAATTTCGCTCAGGTTGGTTTGCGAGGTATTTTCTTCGCCCGCATCGGCTCATTAAAATGCTGGCATTTGGGGTTAGTGTAATAATTGTCTATTTCCTCTCCATGTACGGACCCCTCAAGTTTCCTGCTTATACGTTGAAAGAACAGCAGCTTCTTTTTTCTGATAGCAATGATAACCGCGCTTATAATTTTTATCACGATTTTGACCATGATGGTATTAGTGAGCAGATCCAATTAAAATACAGTTCTTCAATATATCAGGCCAGAGAATCAGGGATTAAAATTTATAATTCAAATGGTGGAATAATTGACCAGTGGAACTTCCTGGAACCGTGGGTTCTCCAAAAACCGCTGTTTGCCGATACGGACCAGGATGGCTATGATGAAGTATACATTTTTACCATGCGAAATGATTCCCTCTTTTTGTACGGTGTAGATCCGCGACAAAAGTTACGGTTTAAAATTTATCGAAAATTTTTATTTCACGGACCGCGCCCCAACCCTAATCCCAAAAAAATATGGGATTTATACATCATACAGGGGTTTTCTCTGGATGGGGATAAGGATGGTTATCCCGATTTGTATTTCAATGTTCGTGCGGGATTTTCCTTGCAACCCCGTCAAATGTTTGCGTACAGCGTGCATAAGGATAGTTTATGGGCTTCCCCAATAAGCGGTGCCTTACTTGCTGAACCCCGTGTGCTACACATTCCATCAACACCGCCGAAATCAATCATTTATTTTTATTTTGCGAATAGCCCAGGGAACTTTCATAAGCCATTTCCTTATTCCGATCAAAGTGCCTGGTTTATGGCGTTTACACCTCAGCTTCAGTTTTTATTTCCTCCTAAGGAATTTAAACATTTTGGTAG
>WAPZ01000749.1 GCA_015520535.1 Candidatus Heimdallarchaeota archaeon | reverse complement strand
CCGTTGAATTGCTTGTCCTATAGGTGACCTTTTAATTGATTCTGAAGAAAAATAAGCTTAATCAGCAAAACATCAGCTTGAAAGACACGGCTCTGACTTTCAGAGCAATTTTACGTGCTATTTGTGGATTTAAAAAAATATTGTCTTAGTTGTTCTCTTCTTCCATTTGTGGATTCACATGGAGGTAAATATAGATAGTTTCTGCAAGTTTTCGGCTGATTCCATCCACCGTCGCAATTTCATCTATACTCGCTTTTTTGAGCGATTGTATGCTGCCAAAATGATTTAAAAGCTGAATTTTCCTTTTTTTCCCTACACCAGGAATTTTATCTAATATGGATGAAGAGTAACGTTTTTCGCGAAGTTTTCGGTGAAAGGTGACGCCGGTATTGTGTGCTTCATTACGAATCTGCTGAATTAATAAAGATGCTCGACTATTTGGCGGTAATGGGAGTGGCTCTTTTTGTCCCGGAACATATATTTCTTCTCTTTTCTTTGCGATAGCAATGATTGGAATATCATAGTTTAGTTTTTTCAAAATTGAGACTGCTGCATTTAACTGACCTTTTCCGCCATCTATTACTATCAAATCCGGAAATTCAAATCCCTCTTCGTTATGCTTCAAACGTCGTTCTAACGTTTCCTGTATCATTGCATAATCATTTGGCTCATCGCCACGCCTAATTTTAAATTTTCTATATAGTTGACGTTGCGGTTTTCCTTCTATAAATACAACCATGGCGCCAACGGGATCAGTTCCTTGAATGTTGGAAATATCATAGCCTTCAATTCGATATGGTGGCTTTTTTAGATGAAGTGCAGCTTGAATCTCTTTTAAGGCTGTTTTTCGTAAGTGTTCACGGTATATTTCTTCCTCCCATCTTTGTAATAGTCGCTTTTGTGCCTTTTTCTCTAACCATCGTAATTTTTTCTTGTTGTCGCCACATAACTCAGCATGCAATTGTATAAGAACCGTTTCACCCTTTAATTTGCTTAGCCACTGTTCCACTGTTTCTTGTTCTGGTATACTGAATGGTATAGCAATTTTCTTTGGAAGATGATCTGAGTGATAATAAAAATTCTTTATCAGTGCTTCTAAGGTTTCAATTTTTGATGTAACTACGTCTTTTAGGAAAAATTCTTCTTGATGGATTATTTCATCATTTTTCACGAAAAATACAGTTAGTAATAAGTGAGTTGAATCATTAAGGGGGTCTTTGTAACTATTAAGGACAATGATATCTAAATCACGCTCTTGGGTAAAAATAACATTTCGTTCTGTCGTTTTTTGGATTGCTTCAATTCTTTCCTTTATTTTAGCTGCTTTTTCGAAATTAAGTTCTTTTACAGCCGCATTCATTTCTTCATGTAATGTATTCAGAATATCTTCTGTTTTTCCATTTAAAACTTCAATTAAATCATAAACTACCTTTCGATATGACTCCAACGAAATATAACCAGCACAAGGTGCACTGCAGCGTTTTATTTGATATTCAATGCATGGTTTTCGTGGTTTTGTGTGCGGCTTTTTACACACACATGTAGGAAAAAAACGCCTCAACTCTTTTAATGTTGCACGTAGGGCATCAGCACTTACACGTCTGCCAATATAAACAGCACCGTCATTTTCTTTTTTTCTTACTACTAAAATACGTGGTATTTTTTCATTCATGGTAATTTTAATTAAAGGATAACTCTTGTCATCTGTCCACTGACGATTAAAAGGCGGCTTATGAATTTTAATGAGCTCTTGTTCACGTAGAAAGGCATTTTCTACTGATGGATGAATCTCAAAATCAATACTATGAACTTTGCTCATAAGAACTTGAATTTTTTCTTGTCGTGGCTCTCTAAAATACGAATAAAGACGGTTGCGTAGTTTTGAGGACGCACCGATATATAAAATGCGTCCTGTCTGATCTTTCATAAAATAAACGCCCGGAAGCTGGGGGACTTTTTTTAATATTTCATTTAACTGTGTATTCATTGCGGTTCGGAACTCTCTTTCGAGTACAATCACCGAAAGACAAATATAAAAGCTTTTAAATGAGGACGACTTATCTAATAGTATATAATAACGTTGTTTTTTGTTTGTAACATAAGAACAACTCACTAGTTGAATCTTGGTTCCGAGGAAGACCGATGGTACCAGTTATTGTGCGCATCTTGACTAAGAAAGACTGTGTTTATTGTGAAATTTTGCTAGAAAATCTGCAAAATAATATAGATCGGTATCCCATGGTAATGATTAACCCCATTGAAGTAACAGCATTGACTTTGGAAGAACATGAGGCTTTAATGGAGAAATATGGTGCCATACCATTTCCTAGTGTATTAATTGGGAATCAGTTAATTAAAGGCCCCCTCGAAGTTTCAGAGTTAATGGACCAAATTATGAACTTAGTGATTTCCCAACAAGCGACAACGACACAAGAGGAAAGTACCTATTTTTCATATTATATGCGAAGCGTAAGGATCTCAGTTCATTTAGCTACAAAAGTGATTGAAACGTGTGGGCAAAGCTCCCCACTTTTTGTGATAGTCGAACGACCTCGTTTTTTCCTCCGCGTACTTTCACAAGTTCTTGAACAGTGTTCTATGGATTTCCCTATATTTATAATCAGTGATTTTCGAAGAACGACACATTTTGATCCGAACAGTAAGTTTTGGATTGCCCCAAATGATTTAAAAAAACTTTTTCCTGCTAATTATAAACTTTACCTCGCACATTACCCATCACCGAACTTTTGGGCGTTTAGTACGCTGTTTTCTTATGTACAGGCTGTTCAAAGTGGCATATACTTTCATGGGAAAACCTTATGGAAACAATCACTCGTTAAACTTGAATTATTGTCGTTCTACCGTCAAACTTTAAAAAATAGCAAACGTATCGGACAAAATGGTAGGATATTGCAAAAAAAGTTTCCTCTTGATGTATTTGATGCGCTTTTTGATGAAATTTAACGTAGACAAGTAAACCTATTTTTTAGCGAAAAAAATAGTATTTTTAATAGAGGGATGTGGAGGTTTTATATGAAGATAAATACCGAGTTTATCACCAATGATCACTGAAAAACGCGTTGTTTATCAGTTTGACCGTTCACAGTATTATAGAGAAAAAATAAAACATTTTAAACGCTGGGGTTTTCTAAATCGCAGCTTCTGGTTATTTTTGAAATTAAGCATCCCATTTTCAATGAAGCGTCTTTTCAATATAAAAATTGAGAACAAAAACAAAGTTCCCCCTGAAGGGCAAGGTGTTGTTGTAGCGGCTAACCATACCAGCCATTTGGATTCAATTTTGATTGGTATTGGCATTGCACCACGCATGAGTTTTTTTATGGCATCTAAGAAAGCTTTGGAGGAAAATCGTTTCTTTAGGCTATTGAAATATGCCGGTGCTTTTCCAGTCGATCAACGTCCCGGTCATGGCGAAAGTGCCCTTGAATTAGCCCGTTACATCGTCAGTCAAGGCTTGGCAGTGACCATATTCCCACAAGGAAAACGTGTTATGAATTCACGAAAGTATATGCGAGGAAAAACGGGGATTGCACGTGTCGCATTGCCTACGAACGTTCCCATTTTACCAGCTTATATTTCCGGTGCGCGTGAAGCCATGCCACCACGGGCTCTGATTCCAAAATTTGGAAGAAAGATCGTCATTCGGTTTGGTGATCTTATTTATCCGGAAAATTATTATCATTATCATGATTTTTACAAAGCCGCACGTGCCATGACAGACGATGTAATGAGTTCGATTTATGAGTTAATGCAGGATGTGGAATCTGAACGCCTTATTTCTATTGAGAAAAATAAGCAAAAATATGAATATTTTTGGGATATTTAAACTGATCCTCCGTCAACAACTGGTAAAATCTGTACGTAGTCATCATCTTTAACTAGTGTCTCTAATGATGCGGATTTATGATTAACAACCACAATAATATGTTCAGTTGATAAATCAATCTTTGGGATAAGTTCTTTGACAGCTGTTGGCTTCTCAAGCTTTATTTCTTTCTCCTGAAATCCGAACATTTCGGCTAAATAAGATACAGCTTTTATCTTTACCATTTTTCTCACCTATGATAGGGAATATGGTTAATAATGGTTAAACTGCGAAAAATCTGTTCTAAGAGGATTACCAATGCTAATTCATGAGAAAACGTCATTAAACTTAATGAAAGCCTTAAATTCTCTTTTATTGAAAGATTTCGGGGAAGTCCATCAGGACCTCCGATAATAAATGTTATTGCTGCATGTTGTTGAAAAAGATGTGAAAAAGAAAGAGACGTTAATTGTGTGCCCTTTTCATCCAGAATGACCGTGAAGGGGCGATTTTCTGCTATAAATTTTTCGATTTTTTGTTTTAATTTTGAGTTTTCTTTAATGTAGTAAAGTTTTATTGGTATTTTTAGTTTCTGGATTTTTTTCTGATAATATTCCACGGCTTCAATAACGTAATGGAGTTGTGGCTTTCCAATAG
>WAPZ01000748.1 GCA_015520535.1 Candidatus Heimdallarchaeota archaeon | reverse complement strand
GCTTTATATATGGTTTTATGAAAATGAATTATTAGAGGATACAATGAAAAAATATGATTGCGTGTAAAAAATGGTTGCTAGAAACATTTTCTTTGGTAAACTTCTTTTCCTTTTAGTCGTGTTATTGGCAATTTCTTCAGTATCTTTAACCCAAGCAAAAACAGCAAGTCCTTTACAAGTGAACATTACGTCTGTGGGTTATACGGACTTAGATGATGACGGTTTAGCAGATGACATTTTTGTCACTTTTACCGTTGATGGTCTCAAAGAGAGCGGTGCAACAAAAATAGAAATTTATTTAGATATTACTCTACCAAGTGGCACCCTTCATAAATCTCTGTTTTACGTGGTTTCTAATGTAGAAAAACTTCATTTATACATTCATGCCTTTAATACGGCAACGGAATCCGGTTGGTATCGATTAGACTTAGCGACGGTCAAATATGGTGATACCGTTCCTGTCGTTGCAGAGTCTTCAGTGATCTTTGATCCACCGACTGGCGCTGGAAATGGAGACCCCCTTTATAAAATTGGTACAGCATGATATAATTTTTATTTTTTTCTTTCAATTTCTTTCACAGAAATTAGTTTAAAAAGGAAAGATCTTTAAAATCTTAAGTTTATTTGTGATCTTTCTATGTGGAAAATAGAAAAGTATTCAAATCCCTCCTCTCAAGAAACGTTCGTGGTATAACTCAGTAATAAACACGCGGCAAGTTGTTCCGGATAGGTAGGATAGGATGCGAAAATGGTTACCGAAAAGATACAGATTACCGAGAAAGAACATTCTTTGCTCATAGCTCTTCAAGAAAACCCAATTCGACCTTCAACTGAGTTATCAGAAATTTTGGGTATCACACCGCAGACCGTTCTCAGTCGTATCAACACATTACGAAAAATGGGGTTATTAAAACGCATTCAGGCTGAACTAAATTTACCCGCTCTGGGGATGACTCTTGTAGACACTCTTGTGGTGCCGACACATAATAAATATTTGCGTGTGTTAGAGCAGTTCAGCGATTCACATCCGTATACTGCCTTTCGTGCTCGAATATTTGGGCGATTTAATGGCATGTACGTCCAATTTCGTGTACCAATTGAAGGTATAAAGGCGATTGAGAGTACCTTAGATATTTTAAAGGAAAAAGGTATTTTAGAACGCTATGAAGTATATCTGCCAGAAGAAAATATTATCGATACACGTCCACAATTAGATGCTTGGAACCCGGAACTGTGGACCTGGCATTTTGACTGGCAACAGTGGATCGAATTTGACATTGAAGCAAAAAAGGCAAATGAAATATTAAAAAAACATTTTAAACGAAAAAAAACGGCGATGATTCTCAATCATCTGGACTTAAAGGATGTTTTTCTTTTAGCTTCACTCAATGAGGATGCAAAGCGAAAACAAGCTGATATTCAACGGCTGATGGAACAAGAAAACTTAGGAAAACTTAGTATCCAGCGCATTAGTGAACGCTTACGTTATTTAAAGAAGCATGCGGTTCGTCAATATCGTCTTTTTTTGGACTGGCGAATTTTAGATATTTATCATACCCTTCTTTTGAATGTTCGTTGTTCTGATGAAGTAAAGCAAGATTTACAGTTACGATTGCTTTTAGATCCACCACCCTTTGCTAGCCGTTTTCATATTACCAAAAATGGATTCTTATGGTATATTCGTTGCCCGGCGTCCTTTTTTTCGGATCTTTTTAACATCATTGCCGATAAGTTTGATCACATCGAAGTCAATTTGCTGGATTATAAATCTTCAATGACCTATTATTTATGGTATAAAACCTTTGATGAAGAAACAAAAAGATGGCGAACTGATGAAGAGTTTTTAATTCACCAACCGCTCCGTAAAATTATGTAAGAAGTAGAATAGCTAGGTACCAACGTCTTAACAACGAAAAAAGAAAAACTACATTTTACGAAATGGAAAAAAGGAAATTAAGGGTGTAATAGATTAAAATTCTTTTTTTTCGTTATGAATGGGAATGGGTGGCAATAACGGTTTTTTCGCTTGTTACTGCCGTAGTTTTTTGTTTAAGCATCTCAATTTTTGGTTTTACCATATGATATTGAATTCCAAGTTTTTTTGGATCGGCACCCATTGCGATTGCCAATAGTTCGGCTTGATAAAAGACGGGGATTCCATTTATTTTCGGATATTCGTTTTCTTCAGCTTTTAGAATGAGTTTTTGTCCGGCATCAAATTGCAAATGACATGTGGGGCATGGTACCAAAATGGCGTTTGCTTCAGCCATTTCCATGTTTTTAATTTTATGTGCCGTGATTTTTAATGAGGTAGTCTGTTCCACTTCGCGTATTCCGGCGCCACAGCATAATGTTTCGTCTAGGTAGTGTGTGGGATTTGCTTGAAGCACGACTTCGATGAATTCCCATAACCATTCGGGATTTTCTGGTTCTTCCACGTTAAGAACTTTTTTAGGGCGAAGAAGGTGGCAGCCATAGTGAACCGCAATATTTAATTCTTTTAAAGGATTGATGATGAAATGTTTAAGCGTGTCATACCCAATTACGTCATGTAAAAACTGATGGAAGTGAATGACAGAAATTTTTGCCTCATATTTTCGGTTGATTTTTGCCAAGTATTTGTTTACCTCTCCCAATAAGCTTTTGTCGTCTTGTAATTTTTTATTGACATAGGCTAAGGTTTCAAAACATCCATTACAAAGTGTTATGATGTTAAGATTTTGTTCTTCGGCTAATGAAAGATTTCTTGCTGCTAGAGCATACCATGTTTTTTCGTCGTATGAACGAATGCCATTGGGATCGGGACAGCAGCCAAACGGAAGATCGATCAGTTCTAGACCAAGTTTTTTAAAGACAAAGCGGGTGGCAGCTTCCAGAAAAGGAAGGCGATAAGGAATTGTACAGCCTAAAAAAAGGGCATATTTCGTGTTACCATTATTATTTTCTTCTGTTTCAGCCATTTCATTTTCCTCCATGTTCTTGTTCTTCATTATGTTCACTCACCAGACGGCATTTCCTCTTCTTTGTGTGTTAAGTCCATTAATGTTTGAATTTCAGTTAGGTCGGGTTTAGGTAACGTTGGTAATCCCATTTTTTCTCGACGTTTGAGGATTGATTGGGACGGTGGTGCCGTAAAGCCGAATTGTTTTACCGTTTCCCATTCTTTTTTCACTGACGGCGGTACCCATCCCATCTTAACAGAGAGATTTTTTAGTGCGAAAAAGAGGGTGGTCAGTGGTATTCCTTGGGGACATCGTTCTTCACAGCGATAACATGTAGTGCACATCCAAATGTTATCGTCTTTTAGTGCGTCTTGTGCTTTTATAAGGACTTCCTGGATGAATTTTCGCGGATTTTTAGTATTATTCGCCCTAAAGACAGGACATGAGGCGGCACACGTTCCGCATTGATAACATGTCTCTAGCATGCTTACTATTGTTTCAAATGACATGCTTATTGCCATTTTTTCTCCGACTCCTTTCTATTATTATTTATCTTCTTTTTCGATGGGTGGCCACCTGTGTTTGGGCCAAATTTTTCTTAATCACTTCATTCATTCTTTTTATTAAATTCGCCCATTTTTGTCCTTCAGCTGCTGAAAGCCAATCCATGTGGAATCGTTCGTCAGCAATACCGTGTTTCTTCATCCATCGGCGTATCTTTGGTTCACGTTTCGCTGCAAATTTATTACCGCTAATATAGTGACAATCTTGCGGACGGCATCCAGTTAATAATACCGCACCCGCACCGCGTTCAAAGGCATGATAGACAAATT
>WAPZ01000747.1 GCA_015520535.1 Candidatus Heimdallarchaeota archaeon | reverse complement strand
TAAATAAAGGGAACTTTAATCTTAACGCGGAGATAAACAGAGAAAAAGAAAAAATGTGAGGAGATGGAGGTAGTGATGGTGCGTGGTGTTAGTCTTGATTTTTAACGAAGGTAACTTTTTTCGGTGGTGCGGGAGCGGACTCCTTGATGACAGCGACGTTAGCGAGGATTTGGGTAAACCGCTGAGTTTCGTCAACTGATTTTAATGAACCGGATGTTTGTGGTTTATTTTTTTGGTTTTCACAGATGAACCATCCAATGATGATGTCGATGGGTAAGAAGAAGGCTTTTCCGAGGGCGCTGAGGAATACTTGCCATAATTCGGGGCGTTCGCCGGTTAGGGTATTGACGACTTTAAGGTTAAGGACTTTTTTTCCGATGCTGGCTTGCCAGTAATATTCGGTGATGGTCCAATAGAGTAAGGAGACGAAGATGAAGGGGGAGCTGGCAATACCAAAGGTGTCATAAAAGGTCTCAAAAGAGCCACTGATCCAAGAGATAAGAGCAAGCAAGCTGCTGATGGCGCCAAAGAGTAAGCCGAGGAGAACAATATCGATGAGCCAGGCGAGTATGCGGTCGCCAAAGGATGCGAGGAGCAAGACGTGTTGTGTTTGTGTATCTTTTTTCTCGAAGAAGATGGTTTTGGGGGCTTTAGTTGTGATAGTAGCGGTTTTTTCATGAAGGAGGAGCGATCCACATTCGGCACAAAATCGTGAGTCGGGAAGATTGACGTGTCCACATTCGGCACAAATGATGTTTTGAATCGTGTTTTTTTGTGGAGTTGAAGATGGTGGGTAAGATTGCGGTTGTGGTTGTTGTGATGGTTGTGTTTGATGATATACTATTTTTGCGGGTTTTTGTGGATAATAGGGTTGTGTTTTGGGGAAAGACGGTTCAGTGATGCCGCGAACGATGAGGAAGATACCGATCAATGAGAATAAAAGGCCAAATGTGAGAAAGATGATGCCAATCCAGAGGATGATGGGTAATTTGATGCCAAAGCGTAAAGACACAGAAAAGGAATTGATTTTTGGTGTGGTAGTGTGGCTGGCAATGATGACAAGAGCGAGGTTGTCAGTGAAATGTTCAGCTTGTGGCGTGTAGTAGAGCGTGTTTTTAGTGCCTTTGCTGAGGCTGAACCAGGTAATAGTTGGGGTGTTGCCGGTGGTGGAGTTTTCGATAATGGTGGTTTCATAGAGGTTGAGGTCGTTGGTGGTTTTGAATTCGAATTTAAAGCCGATGGAGATTTTTGAGAGGAATTCGTCAAAGGGGATTTCAGCGTAGGTGATGTTTTTTAGGAAGGCTTTTGCGTTGGTGGCACTGGTAATGCCGGCTTGAAGAGTGAGTGGTGAATTCCACATCATTTTGAAGGATATGATTTTTCCGATGCCGGCGGGGGTGGTGTCGAGTTGGTCTATGGGTATTTCGATATATATGCCGGAAATGTTGGTCTGAGAATAAGACAAGGGGCGGCTTAAGTAGTAGCCCTCAGAATCAGTTAAAAGATAATCAGCAGCGAGAAGTGTTCCGCCGGCAAAAAAGAGTGGCGCGCCCAATAAGCTTAAAAAAAGGATGCCAAAAACTAATTTTAGTGTATTCATTCTTTACACCTCGGTGATTTTTTTATTTTTCTAACGACAGCTATTTATTTTGGAGATCATTATTCACTTCCAATTGAGGGATGGGAATGCGTTTTTATATCTTTTAATAAAGCGGATAAAGATTGTGTGTAAAAAATAAAGAGCGGCTAAATCTGAAAAGGATTATTTTTTCTGGGCGAAGAGAGAAGATTGTATTCAAGTAATAAAAGATATCATGATGTTTTTAGTTATTCTGTGGGAATAATGTTCATACTTTCCGTAGTTAATGCCGCTATTTTTTACGAATGCGGAATAGAGTGTGGGGTTGGGGGTATTTTTTTGATGATGCCAGAACAAATTGTTGATAATGAAGAAAAAAGTCAATTGTATGCGGAATAGTTGCGTAGTTTTCTCTTTTCAGTAGAGATTATACCAGAATGTAAAGATGTGTAGTTTATTATAGGTAAAAAAGGAGATGTAAAAATGACAGAAGAAAAAAAGTTGACAAAAGAGGAATTATTGGAAAAAGCAAAAAAGCCAAATGAGTTGGCATTGAAATATCACCCTTATTATGAGGGAAAAGTGCAAGTCATGCCGAAGTGTGTGATTCGAGACTATCATGACTTTTCGATTTGGTATACTCCCGGTGTTGCGGCACCGTGCCGAGAAATCCACAAAAATCCCGAATTGAGTTTTCATTATACCAATCGGTGGAATTATGTAGCGGTGGTCTCAGATGGGACGCGTGTATTGGGGTTGGGAGATATCGGACCGGAAGCGGCATTACCTGTGATGGAAGGAAAGGCGCTCTTATTTAAGTATTTAGGGGGTGTGGACGCTTTTCCAATTGTATTAGGCACGAAAAATTTGGGAGAGATTGTACAAGCCGTGAAATGGATGGAGCCATCATTTGGTGGCATCAATTTAGAGGACTTTAGCTCACCAAAATGCTTCTTTTTATTGGAAAGATTGAGAGAAGTTATGGATATCCCCGTGTGGCATGATGACCAGCAAGGGACGGCAACGGTGATATATGCTGGGTTAATTAATGCACTAAAAGTTGTTGGTAAGAATAAGGAAGATGCAAAGATTGTATTATTTGGTACGGGTGCGGCAAATACACGAGCGGCAATAATTTTAATGAAAGCTGGTTTTCCCGCCAAAAATTTGGTGTTGATAGACAGTAAAGGTATTTTGCATCCGAGTAGAAAAGATTTAGAGGCAAAGAAAGACGAAAATCCATGGAAATGGGATTTAGCCGTAAAAACGAATGGAGAAGGGTTAACGGGAAGTGCCGAAGTAGCGTTTAAAGGAGCAGATGCGGTGATTGCAGCGTCGAAACCGGGACCAGATACGATTAAAACTGATTGGGTTAGACAAATGGCTGATGACGCAATACTTTTTGCCACAGCAAACCCAATTCCCGAAATTTTCCCATGGGACGCCAAAGAAGCGGGTGCACGTGTGATTGCAACGGGACGTTCGGATTTTCCCAATCAAATTAATAATTCGTTGGGTTTTCCCGCCATCTTTCGTGGTGTGCTTGACGTACGAGCCAAAACAGTAACGGATGAAATGTGTATTGCTGCGGGGAATGCCTTAGCAGAATTTGCCGAACGCCAAGGTATTCATGAGAATTACATCATTCCAACCATGGATCAATGGGAAGTCTATATTGAAGAGGCTGTAGCCGCAGCTGAACAATCCATCAAACAAGGTGTGGCGCGGTTAAAGCCGACACGGGATGAATTATATGAAAGAGCCAAAAAAATGATCTTAAATGCGCGACAGTCAACGGAAACGCTAATGAAAGCGCGACTAATACCACCGCCACCGGAATAAAGCGTGTTCTCAAAAATTCTTTTTTCTTCTCTTTTTATGCTACAAACAAATTACATGGTGAACAATATGGGAACACAAATGAAAAAAGGCTCATGGAAGTATATATTAGCGACATGTAATATCAAAGAGGGAGAACAGCTGGATACGTTGGGAAAATATCTTTTGCTTGTCAGACCATGCGTGTTTCCGATGACATTGATTTCAGCACTGATTGGTGGACTTTTAGCATTAGAACATGTCATACGAAATAATGTGGCGATTGATTGGGGCGTATTTATTTTTAATTGGCTTTTGGTGACGTTTGCGTTGGTGTTAGCGCATGCTACCAACAATATGCTGAATGATTATTTCGATTTTAAAAGCGGAGTGGATGATGAAGAATATATTCGTGCCCAGTATGCCCCACATCCATTGATCAGTGGATTGGTTACCGAAAAGCAGATGAAATTATTAATTATCGGATCCATTTTGCTCTTTTTAGCGATAACGACATATTTTGCTGTTACTGTGTCTCCAATGGTAATAATTTTTGCTGTCATCGGCTTATTTATTAGTATATTTTATGTCACGCCGCCAGTTCAACTGAAACATATTGCTTTGGGAGAATTGGGCGTGTTAATTGTATGGGGACCGGCAATGGTTGGGGCAACCTATTTTGTATTACTTGGGGAAATTTCAGTCAAAATATTGGTATTAAGTCTTCCCTACGCGTTATTGGTTACCACCGTGCTTATGGGGAAACATGTTGATAAATATGACATTGATTCAGCAAAAAAGATCCATACGTTACCTGTGGTGCTGGGAAAAAAAACTGCCACCTATTTGACATTGGGAATGATGGGCTCTTTTTACGCGTTGATCGTACTGGCTGTTATTTTTCGGTATACTGGAATCGGCATTTTAGTGGGACTGGTTGGCATCCATAGATTAATTATTGCGGGAAAAATCTTTTTACAGCCAAAACCGACGGAAAAACCAGAAAATTATCCCGTTTGGCCACTATGGTATGTGGGGTGGGCGTTTTGGCACACACAACTAGCAGGAAGCCTCTTTGTTCTGGGATTGATTCTTAACATTCTACTATTAATCTTTTTCCCAAACATCTATCTGTTAAACATTTGATGCTTTGAATATGCTGTTTGGAGACCAGCCAGGAGATAATAATGAATGAACCGCAATCAAATCTATATGTCTCTTCATTTTTATTTCCCTTTTTTAGGAATAATTCCCTCAAATAGCCTTCTTCACTGCATTAAAAGCCTTTTATTTGTGGTAACTTGAAAGACATGATGCAGTGGTGTGCTCTACCTCAACGCTTAATTATGTCATAAAAATAATGGTGAGAGGTGCAAAACCGACATCTATGGTAGGTGAATAAAATATGGAGACTTTTGAAAGAGAACGGCTAATTGATTGGAAATTGATCGGCCCTTTTATCGTATTACTGTTAATTACACTTTATGTTACCCTTTATTTTCAAGCTGCATACACAGTAGCGGAATTTGTCACGGAGGGAACGAAATTAACATGGAATGGTTCACCCGCAGGGTCGTTTTTTCCTTTTCCCACGGCACCGGGAAAAGATACTGGTAGTCCCGCCTTAAGTTCCTTAGATCAATTTATCTACAATTATTTCATTAAACTTCCATTATTGGTGCTTTTAACACTGGTGTTGTGGCTTGGAATGGTCGTGTATGTTGCTTTTTTGGTTTATCGCCTAAGAAGATTTATTTAATCAAAACAACCTTTTTTTCTTCTTTTTTAATGGTATAACGCGAAAAATTTTTCGTTTAGTAAATATGGCAAACTACTTTCTGTTCACTAACATATAAGTCGAGCGATAGTTTTTTAAAAAATGATAAAGGCTCGTTACATAATTGAAACATATATCACCCATTCTATGAATTTGAAAAAAGCCAGTAAAAAGAAAAAAATGACGCGTCATGTCTCAATCTGACTTAAAACAAATATTAAAGGAAAATTTATATCTGCTAAGTCCACAAGAGCGAACTGCCGGTCTCACACTCGAAGAGCGCTTGAGTGGACTAAGCCCGGAGGAAATAAAAGACTTGATTGAAATGACGGCAAATAAAACAGAAAGAAAAGACAAGTCTTGGAAGCCAGAAAACTTATTAGATTTTTTACTCGCCAAAGCAAAGCATACAAGGTTGTTAGAATTTTTGGGATATAAAAATGTGGCGTTGTATCAACCATCAGAAATTTTTATGGAAAAACAGACATCAGATAGAGTTTTTTGGGAAAAAATAACCTTCATGTATTAGATCTAAAAGTGGAAATAAATTCACGCATATGCGCAGAATTAGAGGTAAAAAGAAGTGTAGCAAGACGGTATTATGTGGAATATGGACCGTATCCCGAAATTTTCAGTACAAAATATGAAGCGGCGTTAGCTAATGTCCATATTCATGTACTAAGTATTAAAGCACCTAGTAAAAGGTTTAAAACCATATTAAACACGCAAAACATTAAACATTTGTCTTTAGAAGAAGGCATACCTAGTGCTGTTGAGCTTAATTATGCAACTGATCCTTTACCAT
>WAPZ01000746.1 GCA_015520535.1 Candidatus Heimdallarchaeota archaeon | reverse complement strand
TCTTGGTACAAGGCATTTAATTGAGATTCCATCACTTCTCTTTGGTTAGTTGCCATTATTTTTTCCTCTTTGCTGTTGAACCAATTACTTATGGTTTTTCTAAAATCTGAGTTATTAAATTTGTTAATCAAATAAAACATTAAAAATATCAAATAAATAAAACGAAATCACACATTAAAATGAAATAAAATGAGAACATTTGTTGTGAATAAAGGGTGTTATTGCTGTGCTGCGGTAATCAGAGAAGAATTTTAAGTTGCTCTTTTTCCATGGTGGCAAGTGTTTTAACATAATCATCTGTACATTCATCGACAGAAATTGTGGTTACGTTTAATATTTTTATGTTGTGGCGTTTTGCATGATAAAGTCCACCGACTTCTGAGTAAAAACGTTCTATAGCGTTTTTTTCGGAAACTTCATAATATTCTTTGCGTACTTTATTTTTTTTACGTCCCATTGGAACAATTGCCTCTATTCGATAAATTTGCGGTTTTATTTCTGCCATGGTTGTTTCACGTCCATCAGTTTTCTCTTTTTCTTATTTTAATATGAGTTTGAAGTAACTAACATTATTTTTCTTAAAAAGTCATAATGTAAATTTTTTCTTTATCTAATTTTTTCCTATGAGTGTGCAGTGTTGGCTTTTTATCCAAATAAAATATTTGTTAGATTAATGATTTCAAGTGCCGTGGTGTTACTCCCACAAATTAAACCTTTAGTGTTGGCAACGGCACCGGATTTGAGGTAGACTTGCCCTCGATTAACCGTACCCACGCCGATTGATTCTAAGTTGAGGGTATTTTTGACAAATTCAATATCTTCTTCCGTAGCATGGGGTGTCAATACTGCGGAACGGTTAGTAATTAAGCTTAAAGACCCGACAAGTGGACTATCGGCAATGGTGCTCTGGAAGAGTGGCACATCAAGGCATTTTTTTATCTTAACAAGATCTTCTTTTCTTAAGAGCGGCGACGCAATACCCGCATAGTCATTGACAGCAAGTAAGTTGCCAATCGAGTAATATTTGTCAAGGACAAGGATATTTTTCTCAGGAAATTGGTCTTCAATATTGGCAATGGTCTTTTTTGCAAGTGTTGGTGATAAGACAACTCCATAAGAATTCATAATACCAAAAACACCCAATACAGTGCCAGTGCCTTCCAAATAGGTTATTTTTGCGTGAAGGGTATTTTCAATGATTTTTATCCTTTGTTGCTGTTCTTTTAAATCTTGTGAGATCACAACATCCTTTTCTGATGTAAGCATAATTACTCCAATATTTGGAGAACCATAAAGCGACAGTCGTTGAACATTCGGGTTAAACGTTTTTTGTGAACTCAAAGATTGCACCATACTTACTTATTTATTTCTGTATTATTTCCTGTTTGGAGTTATTAATCGCAACTCATGACTTGAGCTGAAATGTCGATACATTCTGTGTCAAACAGCGCTTGATTGGTGTTGATACCATGTAAGCATGCACATCGTATCATAATAAAGTAGGAGGTGGTAGAAATCATTGTTTAGCTTAAAAATAGGTGAATGAATGAATAAATAAATAACATAACGCTCTTTGTATGATACGAGGTTCAGTTCATTAGGATTCTTTATAATGCTATTCGACCGGAAAGACTTCGACTAAGTCTTCTTTTTCGTCTTTGACGATTTTTACTTCAATTTTGCGTGGGGGTTTTTGAATTCCACGTGCCCATAGAATATCATTTAAGGAAGGATCTATTATGACGGTTTTAACCTTCATGTGTCGTTGAATTCGTTCTTTTAAATAACGAACCGCGCGTGGTGTTCTTCTTGTACGTGGAACTTTGCGACCATAAATCGGTTTACTGAGTGAGATTACCATGATTCGTTCTTTTAGCGTTTTCTCTTCTCCTTCTCTTTCTTCCGTTGACATGGAGTTTCACCAAATTTTCTTTCTTTTCTTATGAATGCGATTATTGATGTTATGATGTTTTTTTAGACCTTAACTCGTGTTTGCCTCCAGTTTCGCATTTTTGGGTGTTGTCTTACACGACGATTAGTTTTTAAAATCACCCACGTCGGCACACGAGAATTTTGATTTGTTCTTTTCGCCAAGCGAATTTTTTTCGGGAATGGTTTGTTTCTTGCCATTTTTAACCCTCAACCTACCTTCATGTCTCTCTATTACACTTATCTGTCTGTTGTTGGTCTACCTACTGATCGTCTTTCTTACTTGCGTTTATCTCTTTCTATTTTGATGGATGGTCCCATGGTGGTCTTTACATGAAGACTACGAATGTTCATTTCATGTTTTGGGAGTTTTGGTATGATTTGATTTAAGATGGCATTCGCGTTTTGTGCGAGTTCAATGTCCTCTAAGGTGACCTTTCCAATTGGCGCATTTATACATAAGTTGTTTCGTAAGCGTACCGGAACCGTTCTTTTTAGTCGCTCAATAACCGGTTCTAAATCCGCTGTTGGTGGCACTGGTTGTGGCATCTTTCCACGTGGACCTAAAACTTTTCCCAAACGCGCTATTTGGGGCATCAGCGGCGCCATTGCTACAAAGAAATCATGTGTTTTTGCCGCTTTTTTTAATTGTTTTAAATCTTTCGCAAAATTTGCAATATCATTTCGCCCAAAGACACTGAGATTTAGTGACTCTGCTTGAACAGCAAGATCACCTTCTGCAAAAACCCCAACTTTTACCTCTTTCCCCAGCTCATTTGGTAATATTGCCATCAAATTAAAACGATTTGCCGGGTTTTTAAGGTCAACTCCTTTCAGCCCAATCATTATTTCCATGGTTTCTGTAAACTTTCTTTCTTTGCGTTCTTTAGCCGCTTTTTTTGCCGCCCGAATGCCTTCTGTTAGATGACCCAATGAATACGACAAAGTCTGCACAACTCCTCTCTCTTTTTTGTACGCATTAACTTTTTTCCTTTGTACTTTATTTTCAATGTTCTAAAGAAAACGCTTGAACAG
>WAPZ01000745.1 GCA_015520535.1 Candidatus Heimdallarchaeota archaeon | reverse complement strand
TTCGTGAACGGTGGCAAGAACTGGGTGTCGAGCGAGTGCTCGGCTTAAAACGCCGTGATCTTATTTTGTTCATGAGTTTAGTCAACATAACCCTCATTGGCTATAGTTTTACCATTTCATTAAGCATCAGTGTTCTCTTTACTAACATTGTTGGCTCCTTTTTCTTCATCAATCTTGGAAACTTCCCACCGCAACCGACTATTATACAAACACTTCCACTCAGTTTTCTATTCGGCTGGTATGGCTTCTTGTTATCTGTTATGGCTATTAATGTCCTCATTTCCATCTATTATTCTGTGAAACGCCCCATTTCTAATATCTTAACTGAAGAAGTCTGAAAAGATCGATAACCATGAAAATCAAAACCACCAAGCATTTCTCCTTCTTTCTTTTTATTTCTTTTTATTTATTAAAGATAATTTGCAAATGAACTTTTTTCAGTTCATGATAGTGCTACAAAAGCCATACTTTTTGTTTCATCACCATTCATATGGTGGAATTGATGTGTTCTTGGTTGAACTCATGGTTCTTATAATTGAGTGAATTTAATTTTAATTTCAATCTCCATTTCCACCATAACAAAAAAATACGAAAATCATAAAAAAACACGTGTGTGACCGTATCACTGGCGGTACTTCGACAACACCCCTTTTTATCACTCGGAGTGATAATGTGGAAATGAAAGACTGTAATATCAACTATCCCTAATAAGTTGACGGATAATCTGGATCGGGAATAAATATGGTAAATAAGGGTAATTGAGTGAAAAAAATGGTAAAAAAATCAAAATATTTGGGAAAAAAAGCAATGGAACACTTTTTTCGCAAGCTTTCACAACTAAAGTACAAAAAATCACCATAAAAAAATACCAAGACATTGTAAATCTAGACTTGACACCATTGCGATATTGTCCACAACTCCAACACCTTTCCCTCAACAACAATCAGCTACACTCAATCGATTTGTCGCCGCTGCAACACTGTCCACAACTCCAACACCTTTCACTAGTTGGAAATCAGTTACACACAATTGATTTGACTCCGCTGCGATACTGCTCGCAACTCCAACACCTTTTATTAGCCGACAATCGACTGCACTCAATCGATTTGACTCCGTTGAAACACTGCTCGCAACTCCAACACCTTTCCCTCGACCACAATCAACTGCGCACAATCGATTTGACTCCATTACAACACTGCCCGCAACTCCAACACCTTTCACTAGTTGGAAATCAGCTGCGCACAATCGATTTGACTCCATTACAACACTGTCCACAACTCCAACACCTTTCACTAGCCGACAATCAACTGCACTCAATCGATTTGACTCCGTTGGAGCATTGTCCGCAATTGCAACACCTTTCCCTCGACCACAATCAGCTGCGCACAATCGATTTGACTCCATTACAACACTGCTCGCAACTCCAACACCTTTCATTTTATCAAAATCCAATAGCGCTAGTAGATTTAACGCCATTCCAGAACATCGCACCTCGTTTGACGCTGAATATATATGTAGACCGCGCCGTAGACTTAATAGGTAGTGAAAATTTGCCGTCATTTGTACACATTCTCTTACATATTACCCTTCACGGTGTGCGAGAAGATGGATCACCCGTTGTTGTGGATGGGGATTTCATCGATGAGCTTGACGAGTTATGGGCCGATAGTCTTCAGTTAAAAGCCATTGATCTAACGCCACTGGAAGGATGCAAACATCTTAGCAAAGTGTGGTTAAATAATAATCAGCTGCAACAAATAGACCTTTCGCCACTGCGAACGTGTTCATACCTTAGAGAACTACAGCTTACAAGCAATGCATTGACCTCTATCGACTTAACACCATTGAACGAGAAGAATTATCTAGAAATAATAGCATTAGGCCACAACAAGCTTCAAAACATTGATTTAACACCATTAAATCGTTGTAAAAGATTGCTTGTGCTCCTACTAGACCATAATGAACTAAAAAGTATTGATTTGACACCCTTACAGCAATGTCATCGTCTTGCTCATTTAAATTTGTCTTATAATCAGCTAATTTCCCTCGATTTGACACCCTTACAGCAATGTCACGAGCTTACATATCTTTATTTAGATCATAATCCGTTAAAAGTGGTGGATTTGACGCCACTCATCTTTCACCAGAAATTGAAGACATTAACAGTTGATAAGACAGTAACTATCAAAATAAAGGCGAAAAAACGAAAAAAAATTAAAGCTCCGGCTATTTTATCTTTTACAGAACAAGAAAATCAAATAATTTGGATTTAATCGTAATAGACAAAACTATATTTACAGCATCTGATAGCACAGTAACATTAAATAAGAATTGAAAAGAAGAGAACAAGTTGTAGGTAAAAAGAAAGAATGAATGAAGAAAGGCGAGTGAAGAAGAATGGTTTTACCTTTAGAAATCCTTTTGCAAAATCCACTGGTGGTCGGTGGGATTTTAGCCATGTTACTCTTTACCGACTTGTATATACGGCAGCATGTCTATCATGCCGCCCTAAAAACCTATTATCACCATTTTATTTCGGAAGTGTTTACTGACCCCATTTTTCACGATTTTATGCGGAATTATGGAAGCATAACCGCCAAAACTACGCTTCGAATCTTTTTTACGGTCATCATCGTCGTACTTATTTTAGGTTTTCCAAATTTTGTGTTCTCACATCTTGGGATTGAACAAGAAGCACAACCTCTTATGGATCCTTTTCTTTTTTTCGTTGTGGGTTATCTTCTCATAAACCCACTTGGCGTCATATTCCTGAACCTCCATGTATTTATGCTCCACCGTCACCTAAAAAAAGATCCAACCGCGGTAAAGGGACAAGTGTTTCTTAGTACCTCTTTCAC
This sequence comes from Candidatus Heimdallarchaeota archaeon, assembly GCA_015520535.1. Classification (GTDB taxonomy): domain Archaea; phylum Asgardarchaeota; class Heimdallarchaeia; order Hodarchaeales; family S146-22; genus S146-22. Next base: position 5,188 of record WAPZ01000745.1, on the reverse strand, counting down.
CTTTGCAACACAACGATCCCAGCTACTTCTTTTTGCTTGTATCTGGGGTGTTGTGTTTGTTCTCACCTTCCATCCCTTTTTCCTAGGTGGTGCTGCCAGTCAGCTATACGTAGGTATAACATCAGAAAATAGCTACCATTCTATTATGAAAAAATTGAAACAAAAGCAGGAACATTCACTTCAGCAAACTCAACACAGTCTTACCGCTTTAGAGATGAAATCACCACGTTCTTCCGAGCAACACTCTGCCCGAACCTGTCCACACTGTAACACCATTAATCCCGAAAACGCTCATTTTTGCAAAGCGTGTGGAACGAATTTGAACCATAAATGATTTGCACAGTACATATCTGCCCCAGTATAAAAACCATACATTGAATTCATGTTCTTTCATGCCTAGACGTTTTGCTTTCCTAAGGTTTTTATCCGTGCCGAGGATAGGTAATCGAATGTTAATTAAGATCGATTTTTCGCAAATAAATTCATCCATTCTGCTGTGCTAGCTGCACCTTGAAACAGTTCATCGTGAACGCGAAGAATGGGCCAAAATCCAATTGCTGTTCCGATCAGAAACAACGGAATCATGAGCAAGGTAATGCCATTCATGTTATAAGGCAAGAGACTTGTCACTGTTGTTGGAAGAACAAGCATGAACACGAAAAAAACGTGACTAGTCCACGCTAACACACCTAATGACCGTCCACCATGGAGGTACACGTAACTCCAAGCTAAGTACCTAGCATGTGCAAGAGCGTACAATGAAATGGCAATTATAATTGCCACATTTAGTATCGGTGGATTCACGTCATTAATTATTGCAAGCCGATTCATGCCCTCTGACCCCAAGCTAAACGTGACGAGATTAGGAAAGGGAACGGAGATGAGTAAAATGCTCAAGCAGATCGCAAACGTTCCTTGAGCCAGAAATGAAAACAATTGATTTCTCCAGACATTACCAAGATTAATCATGAAAGGTTTCATTGACCCACCACGAATGTAACACCGCACGCTTTCTACTGGTTGCCGCGAGTCCATGGGGATGGATTGTATGGCTTTTATGGCAAACAAGCACGACAGAATCGCTGCCACGATAGCAATGATAAAATATGACCATCTAGGTGATTGCAGTCCAGAAATTCCAAGTATCACGTGAAATGCAATCAACGTGGACGGTAATGTCAACATCATGAGGACCACTCGATTGACGGCACGAGAGATAAACCAATTGCGGAACACTAATGCAACCTTGTCTTGTTCAACCTCAATGGAGGAATTAGAAGTAAAAATAATTTGTGTTGCTTTTGTGGACGGTTTTAACAACCCTAATGCTCTTATGAGGACATCGTGCACCATCACCTTCTGACGTGGTGGCATGTGGGAACTATTGTCAAAAATGACTTGTGATGGTTTCATCTCCTGCACCGACAACGATGCTAATGCTGTCAGAACGGCAGCTTGATCATCTTGTGGCACCAAGGTTGGATGCTTCTTGTTGATGGACGGTTGCAAGTAGAGGTTCCACCCCGTGAAGCGTAAAATGACAATAGACAACGCAATGGCCACCAACGGGGAAAGTTTGGTACCGAGCATGTCAAGCTGCCGGAACTTGTTGGAACCAGAAGTCGAAGTAGGGGAGAGACAATGACTGCGGTATGATACGTGTAAAGCTGCCACTAAACGAGACGGGGATTGAAGTTGGTTCTTCTTGGGAAAGGATTCTAGATAAAAGGACAAAATTAAACCTTGAATAGAATTAAAACTTAAGATACGCTCTTTTTTCGTGAGTGGCCATCTTCTTTTAACGATGCGCATTAATTCACGACGACTATCAATCACGATTTCTTCGCACAGCGACATTTTTCTTTTTGCTGCCAACAATGTTGGTCTAAGTATGGATTCGTATAAAAGAATCATTAGAAACATGTCGGTAAAAAGTAAAGTTACTATAGTCTCCCTAAACGAGGGCAGGTTCTTGCTAGTACTTACGACAGTAAACGTTTTGAGCACAAGTGAGGGATAGACCAATGCTAATGGAATCACGGACAAGAAGAGGTAGGTGAAAAACATACTCGTCCAGAATAACATGGTTCGTCCCCTACGGAACCGCCTTTTCGTTATAGGATGTATGGATGATGAAGTGAGTGATGCGGTACGATTTCCTCCTCGAGTTTCAGCATTAAGTGCCTCTTCAAACATCGATAACAGCAGTGGACGCCATATAAAACGGTTTAACAATAGCAAGGCAGCACGATAAAACACGATTGCTCCTCCGAGGAGAAGGACAAAATAGGCTCCGACTCGAATGAGACTCCATTCCGTTCCTCCAAAGACATGATCCATGCTGATGGCCTCTTCAGAGGTTAACTGTTGTAACAGTGCTTCATTTAACACCATTTTTAACAACAAGACTAGAATGAGCACGGGAGTTAACAAGGCCTTCCGCCAAGAATGTGATATCATCTGCTGTTTTAAAGAACATCTGACGAGTTGATTCGGATGGATGATAAGCGAGTCCTCGTCATTCCAAGAAATAACCTTTAATTCTCGCAGGATCGACATTACTGATCTCACGTCAACAGTCTTTGTCAAACTCGGTCGACCTCACTTTATTATTGTGGTTTTGTCAAGGTTTTTCTGGATAAACGAAATTAAACATTTTCCCAAACTCGGATTGTAGCAAGGAACAGCCCGATAAGGCGATTGATTATTCCGTACTCATTGGAGAAACCACGAACCTTTACCAAGTGACCTTGCATCATCGAAAAATGAAGAATCTCACAGAGAGGATGGATGGTGATTGTCGTTCACCTGAGACCACGTATAGTATTTATTGGCAATATTTAAAAGGGTCATGTGGTGATACGTCAAGGGAAAGATGGTTATGCCGCCTAATTATGGTCAGAGAGTAGAGTTCACAAATCCTGCGCGTGAATATTACGTGACGATTCGTATTTAATTGTATGCTTGAGGTAGGCATGGTGAGAATCTTTTCTTGCAAACTCTAGGAGCACCGTTCTAATAGTATAATATTTTCGAAATGTGTCTGTTTTATTAGGAAAAAATAATGTTTAATCGATTAAAAAATAAAAAAGTGGGAATTAAGGTTAATGGTTATCCAAGAGTATTGCCGTTAGATCTCTTATCGGACGACTTTATATTATTATGTCTTATTTTTCCCTAATCTAATTAGAATGCAACCCAAGCAATGCGTGACTTTCCATCATTGTCGCCTATGTCATCAATGATTTTCAGAATAATCCAAGCATAATTTAAAAATAAGACTACAGCTGCAGTAATTGTGAGAGCAATGCTTGCAGGAGACGGGTTAAGTTTTGTAGCCTCTTCTCCTTTAATTACCGCAACCTTCCATAACTCCCACCATGGAATCAAGCGTACCCAATGAGACACGATTGAAACGAATAACGTCAATGTACCTAAAATTGCACTTACAAGGGTATCAATGCTTGGAAGTTGTCCATTAATAAGATTATTAATTAATGTTAAAATAGATATTAATGATGGCAAATAATTCGCAAATCCACTTGCTAGGGCATAAAGAGCTGATATGAGATAGTTCTTGGCGATGGCAGCACTCGCTGTCAAAAAAGTGGCTAACAATAGACCGACACCGTTGATAAAAATCCATTTTGGCTCATCACCCTCGATTCCCAAATATTTATAGGAAGTTATCGGCTTAAACAAGAATATGCTTACTAGGTCGGATAATACACCGATAAAATCATTTTTGTTATTGAAATCAAGGTAGAATTTTGCCAAAGCTTGTAAGGCGCCGATCTCAGCGTCGATTTTCCCAGTGGTTCCAAAGGCTTTGATGTTAACGTTTTCTAAGGATGTTTGCGCATCACACGCGATGACATAGGCTTTTGCCTTAGAATAAGCCTGTAAGAATGTCTTAATAGAATTCCATGTAAGAACAACCTGCATTGGTGTACCACCCAATCCTTCAGAGTTACCATGTCCCACGATAAAGATGGCGACGTGACTGCCTAATACTGTCTGAAGTTCACGTTCGCTGCCAATCTGGACCATACGAAAGCTACCCAAATATTTTTGAAGGGTAGACACCGCTGTGTTGACAGCGGCATCTTCGCCGATCTTCACGATGAGGGGTTTAGTTAAGCTGTCAAGACGATACATCTGCTCCCCTAAAGTAAGAGGAGTGACAAACAGCGTGCCCATCGTCATAAGGAGGACGAGGATGCCAACAATTCCATATTTTACTTTTTTTTCTTTACTTATTTCTTCTTTTTTGAATACATACATGTAGCACATTCCTCCACCGTGGCATGACAAGTGGGTGAGGTAGGATGGATAAGACTTTTCGTGATTTCTTCATGTATTTTGGTATAAAAAAGTTGTGATACTCTATACCTGTAACGCACAGTACTTTTGGCCTATAATCAGAATACTGAAGGTAAAACAGGTTAAAAAAACTAGTAAGCACAATTTCCTTATGGCATTTCAAAAACAAGTAAGCAAACAAAGATATAATTGCAGTTACTTTAAATAACATGCCCAAGTGCGTTTGCTTAAATCTCAACTAACTCAATTATTCCAATACATGAAATTTTTCAGCTATCGGACGTCGAGAAGTCGGATATCCAGATTCTTTAGGATAACCAACAGGAAGAATCGCTATGGGGACTTTTTTCTTCACACCACAAATTCTTTTAACTTCTTCATCATTAAACGCTCCGACCCAGCATGAACCTAATCCTAAAGCAGCGGCGGACAACATCGCAAACGTACATGCAATGGTTGCATCCTGCAATGAATATAATTGTCGACCACGACTACCATACCGAGAGGCAGAACGTTCTGGATCAGCAAAAAACACGAAAACTACCGGTGCCTCTTGAATAAATGACTGACTATACGCTGCTGAAGCTAACTTTCTTTTAAGTTCTTCATTTTTGATAACAAAAACCTCATACGCTTGTAAATTTCCCGCTGACGGCGCCAAATTAGTCAAAGATATAATAGTCTCAATTTTTTCTGATTCTATTTCTTTTTCCAAAAATGATCTAATAGAATGGCGACGCTGGATTACTTCTTGAAATTCCATTAGGATTCACCTCCATACATTCGTTATCATAGCATTAAAAACATTTCTTCTTTTAATCTGTAGGACTCCACAAAAACCCTCATACCGCACTAATTATTCCAC
>WAPZ01000744.1 GCA_015520535.1 Candidatus Heimdallarchaeota archaeon | reverse complement strand
TGCACATCTTCTTCTAAATTAATTCTTACGTGTTCTAGTTTTCGTTGTTTAGTAATTCTACTTATTTCAGTTGGTATATGATCTTTCATGACTATTCATCCGCTATTATGGTCGTTTTGACAATTTTTTTTCCTTTTAAGAAGTTGTAGATGCGATTGGGAATTTCGCCATTGATGATGTTCACGGGACAATATTTGGCGATTGCAAGGCTTTCTTGAATTTTTCCGATGATTCCATTTGTAACATCAATTGTTTGCGCATCTTGTTTGCTTTGTTCAAAATTAATATAATTTTTTAGGCGTTCTTTGATTTCATCGAATGATGCCGATGCCTTTACTTTTAATTCGGGAATGAGTTTTGCGTCGGGATGTAGAGTTGGGTTTGCCGTAAAAATGCCGTCAACATTTGTAACATAGATTGCGTATTTGATGTGAGAAGAAAACTGCCGTACAAGGTGGGCAAAAATTTGATCGCCACTTATAATAGTAAAACCGCGTTTTTTATCAAAAATGACATCTCCAAAAAGAATTGGTGCTATGTGAAGGTTGAGAGCAATTTGTATCGGTGCTAAGTTGAAGGTAATGTCATTGTTTTCTATTTCGTTGGAAATAAGACGCCCATCAGTTGTTATTCCCATTGATGAGGGATGAAAAGAAAACACGGGAAAATGTAATTGTTCGAATGCTGCAACCACGATTTCATTTAATTTTTGCATGGCCAAATGCGTTTTAATGAGACTAAATTTCCTTTCAATCGTGATTTCAGTATTTGTATATATCCCGTTTTTAATGTTATATTTTGCTGCAATCGGATGCGCAACTGAGCCGGCTCCATGAATGATAAGAGGTAAAAAATCTTGTTCTCTGCAGGCAGAAACAATTTCTGTAACAAGACGTTGAATCGTGGCTTTTCGGATTACACCTACCATTTTTTTATCTGTGATTATGGAACCGCCAAGTTTTATGACCACAAGATTCTTTTGAGTTGTCGTATAATTTTCATGAGTCATAGAGCAGTGCTCCCTTTGTAGCTATATGTGTGGCGATAGTTTCAGCTTTTTTTTCTGTAAGAGCTCTTTTTACCGTTTCTTTGGAATTATCATCAATCAAAGCAATCATACACCCACCACCACCAGCGCCTGTTAATTTTGCTCCTAGAGCGCCATGTTTTCGCGCTTCATTAACAAGTACATCTAATTCTAAAGAAGAAACGCCGACTGCTGATAAAAGGCCATGATTTATATTCATTAATTCGCCTAATCGTTGTAAATCAAGATTATCATTGTTTTTTAGAATAGAAATGGCTTCACGTGTGATTTTGCCCATTTGTTCAAGAATAGGTGAAACGATTTCGGGATATTTGTCGTGTAAATAACGAACATACCCTACAAGTTTTCGAGTCTGCCGTTCTACTCCGGTATTTCCAATTATTAAAGGAATTTCCGGCAGTTCTATTGGTGTAAAACTTCCTTTTTCATAGATTAGTCCGGCTCCATAAGTTGCAGTCGTATTATCAATCCCACTGGGCGTTCCATGGAGGACTTTTTCAGCTTCATAAGCTAATGCTGATATTTCAGCTAACGAAAGGTCAATGCCAAGAAGTTCGCTCAAAGCTGTGCTGGTAGCAACACTTACAGCAGCTGATGACCCCAATCCAGCACCTTTGGGGATTGATGAGGTCACCTCAATTTTAACTGAAAAAAGTGTCTCAAATTTTTGCTGAAACACTTTAATTAGGGCCAGAAAAGGCTCAATCACTTTTTTTTCGGTATTTGTCAGCCGTTGAAATTCTTCTTGGTTGCTAACACCGATTTTTCTTTCAATATTGTAATCTTTTGCAATTAAATAGAGGTAACTATCATTTGAGCTTGTATTTTGTTCAATTAGGCTAGCTGACACCTTAGCTCTTAAATTAAGCGCCACAGCAATAGCGGGATATCCGTACACAACCGCATGTTCACCAAAAAGAATAACTTTTGCCGGTGCGGAAGCCTGAACTACCTTTGTCATGGTAATCCCAATTTCTTGTCGATTTGTAAAACAGTGGGCAAATTACTTGAATATACCCTCGACAACATTTTAAAAAAATGCGTTTAAGTTATTTTTGTTGCTAATGCTTGTAAAACGGGTAAATTCTGTTTTGATAAAAATCTTAAGACTGAACAACCGCCGGGGATCATATAATGATTTTTATAGCCTAAGGCATTTGTAAAATCGACCGTTTTTTCACCGGCGACCACGCGTAAACCGGAAACCATATTTAAGGCATTCAATATCTCTTGAGTGCCTTGATGGAACGATTGGTTTTCAATGTTACCTAATGTTCCGTGCAAAAAGACGTGTTCCACATGGGAGAGTTTCTTTTTGTACATTGTAATGCTTTCATGCCCAATGTCATAGATAGGCCCATATAAAGGTTTTGCTTTAATGGTTTTTTCTATTCGAGAATTGTTTTCAAAATAAGCGAGATCAATAGGAAGAATCACTGAATCATCAGCCTTTTCAAGAATACGTTTGGCATCATTCACGTAACGGATATGGCCATAATCTTCAAGGTATTCTTGAGTCATTTGGCTAAGTTCGATACCGTTTGCATACAAAAAAACTAAGGAGACGACACCCCCCAGCAAAAAGTTAATTTTTTTTTCATTCAAAAGGAGGCGTTCAATGAGATTCACAGTGTCAAGAACATTTTTACCGCCCAAAATATAGGCTGACGGCTCTTGAAATAATATACGGCACTGTGACAAAATTTTAAGGTCTTTTTCAAAAGATAAACCAATAAAAGAGGGTTTTAACGGAATAAAACCGACATTGGAGGCAAAATTTTCGTGTGCAAGAGAAAAAGCGTCATGGACAAAATAATCGACAGAATCGCGAAGCAAATTAACAATCATAGATTTTGTGGCATGTTCCATTACTGTTCGGTTTTTCTCCATCTCGTCGTTTATATAACTCATATTTTCTAAAATAAGAATTTGACTATTTTTAAGATTTTTTATGTGTTCAGAAACACTTTTTTTGTCAAAATCTTGATGAAAAAAAACCTG
>WAPZ01000743.1 GCA_015520535.1 Candidatus Heimdallarchaeota archaeon | reverse complement strand
GAATATAAGGAATTTAGTTGAAAAAATAGAGTTTTTTTAAGGTTTTGCGTCTTTAAAGATCAAAATTGAGATGAATAAGAGTTATAAAGCATCCAATATCGTGGGATTCAGAAACAAATTAATATAATAATAAAGAAGAATTTTTCGACGTTAAAACGTTAAGGATGGACGCATATGAGTGCAATTTTAAATGTCGGATATAAAATAGTTCGTGGCATTAAAACTTTTGTTTTAGGGATTGGTAGGCCATTAGAAGGTCCCATTCTTGGTGGGACATTTGCTTTACTCGTTATTGGAATTGTGGATTATTATTGGGAAAATGCCGGTGGCGGTATTTTAAAACAAGTTAAATTAGTGGACATTTTTATCATTATTACGCTTATCACCTTAACAATTAGCGGTATTTTCGCCTATAGTTTAACATTTTTAGATCCTCCTTTCAATGATCCCGAACATTTAAATTATCGACTGGTCTGGAACTCCGTATTTGTTATAAATTTGCTATTAGAGGCTTCTTTTTTGGAATTAAGAGATAAAATAAAATTCAGCACTGAAATGACTCTAGTGACTTTATCGTTCATTGTGTTTTTTGTAGTTCTATCATTTTTTAGACCAACATTTAAATCCAGCAAAGAAATTGCTGAAAGCTTGAGAATCTTACGTGAAAAAGCAACAAAAAATAAAACTTTGCTAGAAGCACAAATTGCCTTGCGTGATGGACTTCGAGAACTATTAAAAGAGTTAACAATGATGTTTCGGCTTTATCGAATTACCCATTTTATTTTATTAGCCCCATTATTCGGTGTTTTTGCAATGATTGCTTATAGTGGAGCAACTGCTATCAAAAATGTCTTTAAAAATGTTCAGGTAGAATTTCAATATTACGTCATTGTGTTATGGGTAGTGATTGTCCTTTTGTTCACAGCATTGAGTTATATAGGAATGGTTAAGCGAGATTATTTGCATTCTCGTGGCGTATTTGAAATGGGTTTATTAGAAGCCGAATTGGATCATTTACTTACTGAAGACGAATAAAATGAAGTTTAAAGATATTTACCTTTGGAAATCGAGGTTGTGACATTACAATGACAAAAAAACAGTTATGGTTGGGGGTACGTCTTGATGACCCTCAACACCCTAAATTTTACTTAGAAACAAAGGAATTGCGACGACATTGTGCCGTTTTTGGTTCTACAGGATCGGGGAAGACGGTTTTTAGCAAAGTACTTATAGAAGAAGCCATTTTGAATGATATACCCGTGTTTGTCATTGATCCACAAGGAGATCTTGTCCGTTTAGCCATTCGTGGTGATCCTAATGTGATGAAGGAGCATGGAACACCACCAGAGAGAGCAGAACTGTTTTTCAAGAAAGCTTCTATTGCCATTTTCACTCCAAGCACTAACGATGGAATCAAATTGATCTTTAATCCATTACAATCCTATCCGGATCCACGAAAAGGAAAAAAATTCGATCCAAGCTTCCATGGCGTAATTTTTGAAAATATAACAGATTCTGTTTTGGCCTTAGTTAGTAAACAATACTTGAGTGGGAAACATGTAGCGAATTTCAAACATATTCTCTACAAAACGCTAGAATTTTGTTATATGCAAGGCGATTATATTCAAACGTTAGAACAATTGGCAGATGCTGTCGAAACATATTATCCTTCATTGGATTTGACACCGGAAATTGAAAAATCTGTTTCTCCATTGAAAACCGCATTAATCATGATATTAGAGGGTCCATATTCTGCCTTAATCAAAGATGGTGTTCCGTTAGATTTCGATATCCTCTTGAAGAAAAGAAACAAAAAAGTCCCCCTTAATATAATTTATTTGAACGTTCTCCCGACCACACGACATAAACAGATATTTTTACGGAATTTTATCAGTGAATTATATTCCTATGCTTTAGATAAAGGACAAGCTGAATGTTTGCTTTTTATTGATGAGGTTCGTGACTTTATACCATCGGGAACTCGGAGTCCTCCTTCTAAACCTATTTTGAAGACTTTTTTTAACCAAGCACGAAAATATAAAGTAATGGGTGTGATTGCTACTCAATCTCCCGGATCCATTGACTATGAAATAATGGGACAATGTAATACAAGAGCATACGGCCGTTTAACAGTTAAACAAGATTTAGAAAAAATTAAGGATTTTTTAGAAAGTTCTGATCGTGATAAACTCCCGAAATTATCCGTCGGGCAATTTTTAATTACCACACAAAAAGGAAAAGCTTTGATCAAAACGAGATGGTTATTTACGGAGCATGGAGAACCAATACCCTCAGAAAGATTATGTGAGTTAATGGATAACGAGGTTCTTACATATTTTGAAAAATTTGTAGTCAAGGAACCGGAAACAAAAATAAAACCGGCACGTGTCACTCCAACTAAAGTTCAAGCGGCTCTTGAACGTGCAGAAACCGTCGATAAACCTCAAGAAACGTTACCTGATACCTTAAACAAAGCTCTTCAGAAATTTCAATCAGAAATTAACCAGCTTCCACAAATGGCACATCAAATACTCTACGATTTAGTGCGTTACGAGAAAGTTGATGAAAATCGCCCCCCATCCGGATGGAATATTGTATCTTATGATTACAGAGAAGCAAAAAAGATGCTTGTGCGGAAAAAACTCATTAAAGTTCATGGAACAATCTTAGTTTTGAGGTGGGAAACATATTTCCGAAGCAAATATCGACATGAAATCCCCGCGGAATATGAAGACGACCAAAAGATAAAAAAAATATTAAAGGAACGCATCGTGTTTAAAATAAAAACAAAAAAGAAAAAAGGGCTTTTTGGCAGATTATTTGGTTCATAAATAGTTTCATCTTTGAAGAATTTTTTTTCTTTTAATTTGGGCAAAAGGCAAATGCAACTATGGTGTAAAGATAAAGC
>WAPZ01000742.1 GCA_015520535.1 Candidatus Heimdallarchaeota archaeon | reverse complement strand
ACCCTGTATTGACTGGAACAATCGGTGCTTTTTTAAAACTGCTGTTCGGCTGTAAATTAGTTATCGAGTTAAATAATAGCGATGTCGCAGAAGCTATAAAGATGGAAGTTGGAGACAACGTCAAGGCGAAAATCAAAATCTTACTATTTAAATTATTTCGCTCATTTTCTCTATTTTTTTCCGACGGCATTAAGCTACTCACACCCAAACAACTCAACAACCTTGAAGACAAGCATAAAAAAAAGACCGTCTTTTGTTTTCATGACTTTGTCCCCACCCACTATTTTACAGGTGTAGAACAGCGAATGGATAACTACATTCTATTTGTGGGCTACCCATTCCATAGAAAAGGGATAGACCTGCTTGTTAGTGCCTTCGACAATATCAAAGATGAATTTCCAGATACCAAATTGATTCTTATCGGCCACCGCCTTAAAGATGAAGCTAACACTCGACTGGGAGAATGGGATTCTAGAATAATATTTAAAAAAGCCATGTTTTACGATGAACTAAGAGAATATTTTCTCAACTGCTACTGCTTTGTTTTGCCTTCCAGAGAAGAAGGCATGGGACGCGTCTTATTGGAAGCAATGGCTTCTGGAAAGGCGGTAGTAGGTGCAAATGTCGGGGGAATACCCAGCCTAATTAAAAATGAAAGCAATGGACTGCTATTCGAAAAAGAAGACATCGAAGGTTTATCAAATTGCTTAGCAAAGTTACTTAGAGATAGGCAACTTTCTCAATCACTAGGCGAAAATGGTCGCAACGATATCAATAATACTTTCTCTTCACAGAAATACATACAACACTTTGATAAAATGGCTGGCGACATATGCTCCAATCGATAGCTTATTATTGATTTAACACAGCTTATGAACAACACTAAACCATGCCAATTATTGGGGAGCATACTCAACGAAGCTAGAAGCATCGCGATTTTATTTGGCATTCTAAATGAGAAAAACAGGACTGGCACATATTACCGTGAAAAAAACGGTGCACATAATCTAAAAATCGAAAAATGGGAACTCCCTGACAAAGTTATCAGATTAGATATACTTTATCTTGACGACGCGCCCATAGGAAGCATCTTATCACTACGAATACTACCTTCTTTGTATCATATGGTAGGAATGTATATTGATGAAAAATATAGATCAAAACAGATCAACGAAACACTACCTGACTATTACTCCCTACATCCTAAAGAAAATGACAAACGATCACCATCTACCTGTTTGTTAAAAAGCTACCTCAATGACATGGTAGCTTTAAACAACTATCAAGTCACTTTAGAGGTTATCAATAACAATCAGTCTGCCTGGCGACTGTATGAAAAACCACTGTTAAGAACAAATGATAATGAAAAAGCTCACGGTTTTCGCCTTTTAACTAAAGAAGAAATCCTGCAATACGCGAATTTAAGAGGAAAAAAGGTAGGCAAGTGGCACCCTGTCAATTCCGATGGGGAAAGCTTGAAGTACGGAGTACAATGGAGTCATATTCCTGATTATGGTGGAAAACCAGAAAGGTGGTCAACAAACCGCATTTATATTATAGGGCCAGGCGACCAAGTACTCAACGTCCTGCACAATAAACATCACCCTTTTCTTGAAAATCTAAAAAAACTATATTCAATCATTATATATGGTTCCGTAATTAGATATATCCATTACAAAATTTCATCTAGATTTCTCACTTCTGATTAATTAGGATAGTATCAATAGCTGAAGATTCGTTACATGAACTTTATGAGCTTGTATGTCACGTAATATTCACTCTAAGGCCACAAATATATTGTACTGTGAAGCCAATATTGATGGGACGATTGGTGGCTCATACTTTAGTTTACTGTACTTAACTAAAGGATTAGACAGAAAGCGATATACACCGATTGTGGTTTTTCACAAAACCAATCCTCTTCTTCCTATTTTCAAAGAAAAGAATATAGACACTTTTATAATTGACAAAATCAATGGTATCAATTTACCGATAATAAATAGAAATAGATCAACTGCACTTCACCATACGACTATCCTTATACAAAAACTCATCAACTTGACTTTTGTCTTCCCAATAACGCTAGTTAAGCATGTATTTTTTTTAAAGAAACATGACATAAAGATCGTCCATTTAAATAATTCGATTAAAGGCAATCAAAGCTGGATGCTAGCTGCACTGCTTACAAATACTCCATGCATAACCCACCAAAGGGGTATTTTCTTTAAATTTTCTCTCAAGGAGAGGATACTATCGAGCAAAATGAAGGCTATAATTTGTGTGTCAAATGCTGTCCGGAACAATCTTGTTACCCATTCTTTTAAACCTGACAATCTAGTCACCATCCATAACGGGATTGATCCTGACTCATTACAAGTTCATACCCCAATGAAAGCAATGAAGCAACGTTATGGCATATCCTCTAACGCAAAAATCATTGGTCTCCTTGGCAACATAAGAAAATGGAAAGGGCAGGAAACCGCGTTAAGAGCGCTTCCCACCATACTTGATCTCAATCCAAACACCATTCTGCTACTGGTCGGTGACACATCAAAAAGCGACAGTAGTTATTTTGCCGTATTAGATCAGGTTATTAGAAATCTCAAAATAGAAGAAAATGTAATATTCTCCGGTTATGCTAATAACGTGGCTGATTTCATCAACATAATGGACATCGTAATACACACTTCAATAGAACCAGAACCATTTGGAAGAGTAATCATTGAAAGCATGTGCTTAAGCAAACCTGTAATAGGCTCTCGGATCGGAGGTGTCACTGAAATTATTGAAGACGGAACCACAGGATTTACTTTCACACCAGGAAGTCATGATGAATTATCCTCTGTGATAAATCATTTGCTATCAGATAATAAACTAGCAGTGACAATTGGGGAAAATGCCCGTGATCGTGTAGAAAAATGTTTTAATATAAAGAGCAATATAAGAAAAACGCAAGCACTATACGAGGATATTTTATTTCAGACATAAGGCGCCTTAAAATGATGCCAAAGGAAATCACATAAATGTTGCATTGCAATTGCAAAGTAATGTTTGAAAACATCAACTTTTCAGGTAACACAACAAAGAGTTCAAAATGAAAAGAATTGCCATATTTGTCGGGAAATTCCCAAGCTTTTCGCACACATTCATCATCAATGAAGCCCAAGCACTATCTAAATTGGGTTATGAGCCATTAATATTTTCTTTCAAAAAAGTAAATAGTAGCGCTGATATAGGTGATCTCAATGTTAACTACATACAAAAATCAATATCAAAAATTATCAGCTCTCACATTTTGGCCGTAGTTAAAACGCCAATAAAGTACTTCTCAACACTCACTGAGGTCGCACTTGGTAAAGTTAGCTTTAAGTATTTCCTAGGCTATCTATGGCTAACAAATATTAAATCCTTAAAAAAATGCGATCTTATTTATAGTCATTTTTTCGAAGCACAAACAGAAATAGCGTATATATGT
>WAPZ01000741.1 GCA_015520535.1 Candidatus Heimdallarchaeota archaeon | reverse complement strand
GACCTCATATTAAAAAGTGCTCAGGACAAAATACGCGTACAACTACTTGAGAAAACCGCTCAAATTTATATGCCAACCGCACAAATCGATCCTAAATCTTTGGATAATCTAAAAAATATTATCCTCCACTATTATTTTTAATTAAGTACAACTCCAAGAAGAAGTGAAGAAATTGAGTAGTATTATATTGAATAAAGAAGAAAAATTAAAAGAAACCCTTAAACTTATGGCATTTAAACTAAAACAAACTACCTTGCCTAACCCTGAAATTTATTACCGTATCAATATGGAAACTGGAGAAGTTACTGTCATTGTTCTAATTGATCCGATTGAATCGGTTGAAGAGGAGTTAAAAATGATGGATATATTTTCAGAGGCTGTCGATGATGTCATTTTAAGTACACCAATACCATTTATCCCTTTAATATATCAAAAAAACATATTCAGCGGTAATTTAGCCAATTATAAAAGATTTACCTTCGAGCCTCAATAATTACGGAAGTGAGAGTAACGTGTTTCAACAACATCATCAGCAAGCACAAAGCAATCGTGAAATTTTCGAATATTTATTACAAACAAAACCAGAATATCCGTATTGAGTCATAATCACACTTTTTTACTATGGCGTGCAAATTGTTGACGTCTACCTAGCAAAAAATAATATCACCACAACGTCCCACTCTGACCTTGAAAATTGTTATAGCCATATTGCAAGTAGATTTTTCTGGCTTTATGTTTATTGGTACAACGAATGATACCTCTGTTAAAGGCCTTTTACCTCCTTTTGCCAGCCAAATACGCTTTGGATCAAAAGACAGGCAATTAAAGCTTACACACTTTTTCCGTCAATATAGTAATATTTATGAAGAAAATAATACATAGTTAAGGTGGATTTAAATAATGTAATATAGATAATAGTGTGGCGAGTAACATTGAAACATTCACGACGCTCCTTTGAGAATGCGTTAGAAGATAAAATTTTATTGCTGTACATTTTCAATACACTAAAAAGTATACCTAGTACTCGTTATATTCAGAAACTAGTTTTTTTGATCTACTATAACGGCCTTGCCGAAAAAGAGCCGATGGTGTTTCATTATCGGTTTTTCAATTGGAATGAGGGTCCATATAGTAAAGACTTAATTGAGGATATTTATTCGCTCCTTGAGATGAATTTAATTACTATTGATGAAGAAAATCTTAATTACAAAATTACAGAAGAAGGAAGACAGAGGCTTAATGAGTCACTGGATTTTGTTCCTTCGGAAAAAATTAAGCTAATAGAAGAATACCTTACAGCGTTTGGAAAATTAAGCGAAGAAGAACTCGTACCTAAAGTCGTGAATATCGATATAGTCAAACATGCACACAAAGGTAAAATTATTATTGCATAAGGCGGATGTCTTTAGGCATGATAGATAATAAAGAAACTTTGAAAAAATAGTTCCCGTCGCAATAAGAGAACAAATAGTAGAAGAAATGGTAAAAGACATGGCTAAAAGAAAAAGGATGTGAATCATCAGAAAAGCGGCAAAACGTTCGTTAATGAGGGTGTCCGATAATCAGGGTGGTTTTTTAGTTAACATGTATTCACTTAACTTAATGGCAAGGAAGTGTCATTCAATGCCCATCTCTAGAAAGAAATCTGACGAATATGTTATTAAATATATTAACCGTCGTCTAGAAACTAATATTCGTGATAAATGGCCAACCGAAGAAGACGTTAGGAAGTTTTTAGGCATTCAATATCATCAGGATGTGTGTGCTGATGGTGCTGTACATTATATAACCTGTAAAACAGAAATTATCGAAAGCACGGCCACTAGTATTGAACATTCCTTAGAACAACTCGAAGAAACGGCAATTAAGTTTTCCCAACGTGGCTATCGAATCGAATACGGTATTTTGTTATGTGAAAATCTCACTGAAGTAAGCCGCTTATACTTTCGAGATAAAAATAAACTTTTACATAAAAAACAGAAACGAAATCCCCTTTATTTATTAAATAATCGTTGGAGCGTTAAAGTTATATATTGGAATGAAGTATAACCAATTGGAAGGTGAGATTCGTGGGAGTTCATATTGATTTGACAACTCGCCGTTTTTGGGCATATCAGCTCGAAATTAGTTTACGTACACTTCTTATGTTTTACAAGATTGGACACTCAGCACAGCTTTTCCCACATGACGCCGTCAATCTACAAATTTGGCATCCAACATTTTTAAAAGCATGGGACGGAAAACTCATTCGTGAAATTCAAATCACGCCACACAGTACATTTGATGAAGTTTATAAAGAAGCACGATCGACAATTGAAAAGATCGTTGTCAAAGAGGAACGTTGGTTCACACTTCCCGTAGCTTTAAGAGTTCAAAGTTATTGTATCGTTGAGGGGCCGGAAGAGGT
>WAPZ01000740.1 GCA_015520535.1 Candidatus Heimdallarchaeota archaeon | reverse complement strand
TAAATATTTAATATCATTTTTTTGACAACATCTTGGATAAAAATCTCGTTGAACGTAAAATGAAAGTGCAATTGCCACTAAATACCGATTATTCCTTAGTTAAAAAGTTTTTTCTACTGTACAAGGAAAAAACTCTGACTAATGAGGTAATTACGTGCTTTCAAGATATCATATATGACTATTACGAAAAAAACAAACGAAATTTACCATGGCGCAAAACAAATAATCCATATCATATTCTTGTTTCAGAAATCATGCTTCAGCAAACGCAAGCGGATCGAGTAAAGCCAAAATATTTAAAATTTATCCAACGATTCCCTAATTTTGATGCATTGGCAAATGCTAGTTTATCTGAGATTTTAGAAGAATGGCAAGGATTGGGATATAATAGGAGAGCGCTGGCTTTAAAGAAAATCGCCGAAATTATCATAAATAAATATAATGGGGATCTTCCTACTTCAGTCGACGAATTAGAAACATTACCCGGTATAGGATGGGCCACTGCACGTTCGATTGTTGCGTTTGCTTTTAATAAGCCAGTAATATTTTTAGAAACGAATATTCGAGCCGTATATATTTATTTTTTCTTTTCAGATCAACAAGACGTTTCTGACAAAGAACTTTTACCAATTGTGGAGAAAACATTGGATAAAAAGAATCCGCGTGACTGGTATAATGCACTTATGGATTATGGCGTGATGTTGAAGCGTGTTTATAAAAATCCAACGCGTAAGAGCAGCACGTATCGTAAGCAATCTCCATTCAAGGGATCAAATAGAGAATTACGTGGTAAAATCCTAAAAATTTTAACAAAAAAAGGTGCACTTCCAGAAAAAGATCTTTTAAGAGAGTTAAGCATGAATATTTCACAAAAAAGGCTACAATTAGTTTTGGAAGCATTAAAAAAGGACGGGCTAGTCGCTTTGAATCAACAACGAAAATGGTATATTCCATGAAGTAGAACGCAGCGATTTTATCGTTTTATGTTTTAATATGGGCTAGATAGACATAAAAAGCACCATAAGAAATTTTCTTAAGTTCAAGTATTTTAAAATCTGAAAATGCCTTGAGAATAAGTTTTTTGTAGGTTAAAAGCAGTAATTCTACGTCTGAAAACTCTTTTATACGTGTTGCGAAGCGCTGATATAACTCAATATCTTTCATTCCATTTTTTAGGCGGACACCGAATGGGGGATTAGAAACGATGTAGTGTGGTTCGCCAAGCGGTTCTTTAAGGGCATCTCCGTTAATTATTCTTACTGTGTCGGAAACGAAGGCTTTTTTTGTATTAATATAGGCACCAAAGGCATGATTCTTTTCAATTTCGATGCCATTCAGTGACATAGCCGTATTATTCATCTTTTCAACTAATTCCATTGCAATTTCATGGGCAGTTGCACGAATTTCTTCACTTTTTAAGTGATAAAAGGCAAAGGTATCACGAAACGCCATGTTTGGAATTTTTCTGACGCGATGTGCGGCTTCAATTAAGATGGTTCCGCCACCACAAAAGGGATCTGTCAAATTCTCTCCATTATACTTGATTTTTTCCAGCATGGCAGCTGCAATGGTCGTTCTGATCGGAGCGGGATGGGCATAAGTCATATATCGTCGTTTTCGTAAAGAATCCTTTCCCGTCGTATCAATCGTCAAAAAAGCTTCGTTATTTTCAATCCAAACTCGGAGGATTATAGTTGGATGGTTGAGATCAACTCGTAATGGGTTACTTGCTGAAAACAGCTTTAATATTTCGCTGCCAACCACTTTATTTACGTCAATACTAGTAAAAGAATGTTTTCCACTGCGTGCTGTTTTTACAGCAAAGCTAGCACGTAGAGGCATCACATGTTTTAAAAGCTCTGCCGCATCTTGAACTAAAGAGTTAAAATCAGAAAGTTCAGCGATTTTAGATTGAGTTAAAATTAAATTGACGCGCTCAACGGTTTTCGGCATCCAATTAAGGCGAATAATATCTTCTACCAGTGAATTATTCTTCTTGCCCTCAACAATGAGTTTGCCCTGAAGCACTTTTATGGTTGAGTAGCCAAGTCGGTTTAACTCGCGCTGCGTTAAATCTTCGCATCCTTTAATAGTAGAGAGAAGAAATCTAGTCACATACTCACGCTCTTTCTTCGTCGTTTCATTAAATCCATATTAATATTATTTTACGCATTATCATGATTTTTTTACATCTAATTATTCGATTGAAGCACTATATTGAGTCAGAATGGTCATTAACTCTCAATACCGCTCCATATATATTTTTGGTGCTATGTATTTCCCATTTGTGATGGAATTTTTCTTTTTTATAGCCTCAATCATAATCTTTAGCAAAATTGATTATTTTTGGTCCTATATCTTTCAGCAACGAGATTAATAAGCATCTGTAACATCCATCATGATTTTTTTGTGTTGTTGTGGCAATAAAATGCATGTTTTTCGGTAAAATAGTTAAAATGTGAGTACTTTTAATAACACTGGCAAACGACACTGCTACATCATTGTATTTCCAACCGAAAAACTGCTAGTGTTAGATATTTAATGAGCAAATACCAATGTTTATTTAGGCAAACGTGACACAGTGATCTACATAAACAAAGTGGATGTATGCCCTTATGAGCTCAACAAAGAGCATAATACTAACTACAGCTATTGACGTTCAGCCGGAACACATGTATGAGTTGCAAGCCGCACCCGCCCGAATATTTGGCCTTTTAGTGTTGGAGTTAATCTGTAAGCGTCTTTTACTGCCCACTTATGGCTGTCAAGACTTTACCCCCGAAAAACACGGCTGTGATGTTGTTTTAAAGCAGTGCACTCAAGAGCCGTTGCGCCCCGAAGCGTGTCTCGAAAGCAAATATGTGGAGAATTTTTGGCTTAAAGAGGGTACACTCCTTCAACAAATCAAAGATGCCGCACGCAAGCTGCGGAGAGTCAAAACGCACGATGTGGCTCATCGTTTTTTGCTGGTCAGCAGTTTTGCACTCAGACAACGGGCGCGTGCCAGCGATAAGATATTTAAACATGCCCATGAGTATGTGATCGTGGTGCTACTTATGACTAGTAAAGCCGTAGAAGAAAACCCCGCCGTGGCAACGCAAGAAATCGTTGCGAAGACAAAAAAGTTGACAGAAGAGGAATCTTTGGAAGCTGTCAGTAATATCAGTGTTGTTATGCTCAACGATAAACTTGCCGAGTTTGAAGACCAAGTGGGCATGCATTTTGATGAAATAGAGAAAAGACAGGATCGCATTGAAGAAAACCAGCAAGTTCTTCGCGAAAAGCTCCAAGAGCTCAGCAAGGAACAGCAAGCGATTCGCAAAGAGCAGCAG
>WAPZ01000739.1 GCA_015520535.1 Candidatus Heimdallarchaeota archaeon | reverse complement strand
TTATATCCTCATTCAAATTCTTATGCTAGTATTTTCACCACTAAAAAACCTTTTAAATGTTTTAATGTGGCCATTTAGACGTTTTCATGTCTGGTTGCATGTATACGCTGCAAAAAAGCGAATTAAATATTATGATGACTTGGCAGTTGAAACAAAAGTTTTTTTGCAATTATTACCGCCAACAGAATTTCATCAAATTCCTAATATCCCCCGACCTTATGTTCGTGCCGCTTTTTCCGCAAACTACTCACAAAGGGAATATTCACGCCTTATCTTTTGGATGCCAGAAGTGTATGACGTAATTTATGTTGCATTATATCCCTTCCCTATTGCCCTCACCTTTCTCTTCATTGGTGCTATATTTTCATGGTTTTTAAAATATTTGGGAATTATTGGCATTTTAATACATCTCTATCTAAGTATTGGAATTTTAGGAACTTTAATGCCCACATTAGCCGACTTTGAATGGATAGCCTTACAAAGTGCCATCAGCTCAATCTTAAAACCATGGATGTATCTATTTGGACTTGTCATTTTTGGAATTGCTGCGAATGACGCAGTTGACATGTTTACAAATGTAATAATTGCCTTATTATACGGTATCTTAGCAATGATACTTTATTATTTTCTTCTCATTCTCAGCGTGTCCCTTGCTACTATTACATATAACCGCCTAGAAAAACAAAACGATTCATCAATCAAGATTTTCAATCCAAAAAACATGCCACGTAACCCCTTCGATAAAAATGCCGCAAAAAAATAAGTTATTTATAGCAAAAGCAATTTTTACTCAATTGTCCCGCAAGTCGAGGAACTTCACCAAACTTTCGCGTTTCAATAAATTTAACTGCTGAAAACTATGGGCAAGACGCGTATTTTTAAGTGCAACTGGCTCCAAAAAGCGTGGCATCCTTAAATAAAACATATAAGCGATATCAGCGGTTGTCGATCCTACATCCACCGTCGTGTCCGCCAAATATACCGGCTGTAGCGTGCTGACAAAGAGGGACAATCCCGGATGAAAGTGCAACCAATATCGAATCATTAGAGGATCGTCCACAAAAAAAGGCGCTGACACTTGCCACGCTGAACTGACTGCCGCAATGTACGCGATATCATAGACAATAAAACCTTTGGTATAGAGATTTTTGTGAATCCGCTGATAACTGCGTTCTTTCAGCATCATGGCCAAGTGTTCTTGTGCCCGCCGACTATTCAAAAAAGCATCGTGAATAGTCGCCAGCAACCGTCGGGGTTTCGCTGACTTTTCAGCGTATGAGTGCTCCGTAAAGGGGAAACGATACACGCGCGGCTGAAAGCGCAGACTTATATCACTCGACGCCGGTAACGGCACAGAATCATCCGTAACTTGGGGATAAATGGACGTATACTCCGTATCGAGGTGATGGTCCTCCATGGCAGCCAAAAACTGCTCAAAATTAGCCTGAGAAAGCTGACCTGTTTCAAGAAAATGCAACAATTCTTTTGTTCGTGCGAGCTGTTCTCTCAACGGCACGGTCAAAAAAAACTGTGGTGGTCGCATCGAATAATAGACATAGTGTTGCTGAAAAATTTCGAGTTGCGTGACTCCAGCTTGGTGGAGGCGACGGATCAGCAGCGGCAACTCGTCATGTGGCCCAAGGACATGCAACTGAATAAAAGGAGTAAGCTGTGGAGCTGACGTCAGTATCTGCTGTTCTGCCGTCAGTTGTGAAGGAGAAAAAAAGGATATATGTGAGGATAGAGATGCGGAAATTCCAGAGGTGGGGTGTTCTGTTGCCAGATGGGTGAACGACGAGCGTAAGGAAGAGAAATGTAATGCGGGCGGGGAAAGCGCATACGCACTTCGAAGAAATAGATTAGTATACGGAAACAGAGCCAAAAGTTGGGAAAAGTTGTGGCATTTCCCGCGTACAATATAGACCTTCCAATTGAACAACGAAAAATCAAGGCGTGGAGCAAAGGTAAAGGGGATTTTTTCGCCGTGACTTACTAAATCTAATGCACCACGGCGTTTTTTCCCAATGGTCAGCGGCACATTGACACCGGGAAGCGCAATCGACAACGCCAGCTTGAGAAGTTTCAGCGGAGTGTCGTGATATTTTCGGAAGATGGTGAAAATTTCCGCGTAATAGGGAGTCAGTAAGGGAAATAACTGTGTCTGGGGCTTACTATTCAGTTCTTCATACACATACCGCCAATCATTATGTGCATGGGGTCGGACTTTTGCTATGAGTTCAAGTATAGTAGTTAAGCCCGTTACTACATGTTGTCGCTTTATCAGTGCACTGTTCGGCGTGTGTACATAAAAATCGGTCAGTGTAAGTAAATCATACAAAATGATGCTGGCATACGGTGGATATTCTAAGTCAAAGCGTAAGATACGGGTACTTTCTTGAAATAAATGGGTAAGGCGGTGTTTGTAGGTAGGCATATCCTTTTTTTTCGGTTCACTCGCAAGGAGTTCTCGTAACAATTTAAAAAAAGTGTGATATAAGGATTTGAGTTCTTCTAACGGATAGAATAAGTTTGTGTTTTTAAGAAAATGAAGAATACTATTTAATTGTTCTTTGTATTGTGAGAGAGCATGGAGCGTGGAATCATAGCGTTTGACGTCGTTGCCGTTTTTAGTGGTTTCAATGGACGGACGCTTTTCGTTCTCCATACATATCACAATTTCAATTTACATACACGTGTGCTCTTTTTAACGATATCTGTGGCTTACTAACACGACCTCAGCATATCTATGAGAAGATGTGAGAAATTCTTGCCATAATCGTACACGTCCTTATGTTCTCAGATTTCTAAGACGTTATTATCGTCAAGCACCAGTAACGAAATACCAATTTGAAAGCTTTCATTTCAATACTCATATTTCATAGTCATTACATTTTTTTGTCGTCTTAAAAAAATCACATTTCCACGTGTTCTTTCTATTTAATAATCTTTTTAACGCTTTAAAAAATTG
>WAPZ01000738.1 GCA_015520535.1 Candidatus Heimdallarchaeota archaeon | reverse complement strand
TAATTTTTTCATAAACGTTTTAGTATGAATAGAAAGGGAAAGTTCAAAAAGAAAGGAGAAAAACTTGGGTATTAATGCCGTTTTTTACAAAAAGGGTAGTGAAATTGGTAAAACAATATTTGTGTTGCGCAACAGATACGTTACTAAAGGAACACCAGCGGTAACGGCATATTGAAGAATTCGTTTGATATCTAACGTCCAGTCGGGAATTTTTCGTTCAGCTTCTAGAAAATCGTTGATTGCACGAATGGATTTTTGAAGGTCATCCAATGTCCACGTCACTTCGAGCGTACCAAAGTCATAGTTTTCGACTTTTTTGCTGATTAAAGCCACATATAACGCTTCTAACTGTGAAAGCTTATATTCTGCGTCAAATAAAATGTCATTTTTAATATCTTTTAAGAGATAATGAAATTTGCCGACTAACACTGCAGAAAGTGTCAAACTGATCCATAAAACGATGCTGAACGCCAGTATACTGGCAGCTGAGATGGTTTCTGTCCGTAGATAATCGTTAAGCATCCAAATCAGAGAGGCTAAGGCAGCAACTATAGTAAAACTAATTTGTATGAAGAGTAAAAGATCAAAAAAACGCTTAATGCCTTGATAAAATCGCGTATAACTTAATATCGGTGCATTTGATTTTGTGTGAGGTAAGGTGAGAAATAAGATAGTGAAAGGACCAACGAGATCTTGTGCTTCATTATGAGTAGTGGTAGTTGCAGATTCAGTCGTTTGTGGCGGAGTAACAAAGAGGTTGGGTGTCAACGAAAGTGAAAATAAAATTAAGCCAATCATGAAGGATGTCACTCCAGTTAAACCAAAAATAAGAATGGTAAAGGCAAACAGTATGAGTAATAAATTGAAGAGAATCGGAAAATTTTCTAACGTGGCTGGTACGTTGGCATACTGCAATCCTTGCTGATTGAGTCGCACCAAAGAAAAGAGGACAACGATTGCGAACCAAAGGATGAAGGTGGCAATTTCTATACGCGAGGAAGAGATTGCTGCAAAGAGTTTTTCCTGGAAGGCTTTATAATTTTTTTTGGTAGTAAAAAGGGGATACATGGCTTCTTTTTCCAGTGAATCTTCAATAAACTGAAAAGTAAAGTCTTTAAACGCGGGAAAAAGATGAAAAAAGGTAAAAAAGATCGATCTCACGGTGATACTTAAAATGATTGTCAAAAATAAGATTTCCCATACCACTAGATCTTTCAGATAAAAATCAAAGACTTTTTTACCCGCAATCCAGGAATTTATTGTCATGGCTGCGAAAAAAATAAGTAAAAAGAATATGGTAATTCGTATATTGTAAAATATGGGAAAATAATAAATAAACGGTTTTTTCTGAAACTTTTTCTTTTCGTGTGCGGTCATTTTGACGTCAACATTCATTTTTTAAAACAATATATCAAATGCAGTTGAGACGACAGCTGAAATGATGGGTATTATGGTGCTACTGGCAAACTTCACGAACACTTTCAGCCAGTAGCCTAAAGAATATCCTTGCCCTTCGATAATTTTGATTTTCTTAATCATGTTAATGCTCTCTTGTATTTCTTGTAAATTGTTCCAATTTGGGTTTTGTAACAGATCATCGGGGTTGCTGATAAAGTAGAAATATACGCGCTCGAGTTCTTGTTGAAAAAACTCGAGTTCTTCTACTAAATCCGATTGAATAGAGCTTAGTAAGCGTAAAAACCCTAATTGGAGAAAGAGGTACATGATGAGTGCAATGGCTAAAAATACAAAGATTAGAAGAATTCCAAGTGGCGTAATATGCCCAACATTAATAAAATCAGTTACAATGAACATTGAATCAACTAACATGGCAATTAAGAGTACGTAATAAAGAATGTTTGCAATCGATTCTGTAATGGTCTCTAAAAATCTTTTAAAGGTTTTAAAGGATAATTTATTGGTGAAAAAGTCTTTAAATTCAATTATTTCCTTTCTTGTTTGTGCTGACCTTAAATTTTTCATATATTCGCCATAATTAAAAAGATTCCAGTGGTGAAATTGAATGGATAGGATACCACGGACAAATCCAATATATGTCCATAGCACGTTTCCAAGAAGTGTAAAGATGAAAATCCAAAAGAGTGCTCGAATAATACTAAGAACATTAGATTCAGGACTGCCGGGAGGTAAATAGCGATAAATAAACCCGCCATATAAGATTGTTTGGCCACCTAAGAAGGCACTATATCCTAATACCGAGAAAACAAACGAGAGAATTATCCCTACTGGCGAGATAATCTTATTATGTATGGCTTTAGTGACTTTTTGATAGGCTTTATCATCAGTAAAGAGTTTCAAGATTCGTAGGAAGCGTCCATCCCAATATTTGGGTGTGTATCTGAAAGTTTGGGATAAGGGCGGAAATAGTTGGATTAATGTTGAATGCCATTTACGAATGACAAAAGTGGCTAGAATAAACACCAGTGGAGCAAAATATAAGGCAGGATCGGTTATAAAGACGTTAAAGACGTTGAGAAAGAAACTCGTAATCCCCATGATTATGCTATAGAGGAAAAAAAGGACCAGTATCACGTAATAGTTAGTAAATAAGTGCAATCTCACATACAGCGGCGATCCGTTTAATTCTGTTTCTTGAATTAAGGTTTTCGCGTTTTTTTCGGTGAAACTCATGATAACAACTCGTCCCTTATTTCCTTCCTTTATTTTCGTGCATCTTCCCTTTTTATCCGAGTTGAATAAATAAAGTGATGGCAACGGGTATAAAACCGGGTAACAACGCCAATACGGAACTTCCAAATAATTGAAGGAGAGCATTCCAGTTAAGTGTCCATGTTGAGGTGTCCTCTCTTTTTAAAAGCATAATCAGCGCATTAACCGTTGATTCTAACTCTTGTAGTGATTGCCAGCGGTTATCTTGTTTTAAGAGATCTGGATAGACTAGGTATGTTAAATAAGCATGTTCCACCCGCGAGAAGGTCTGTTCTAGTTCGGCGAGGAGGTCGTTTTTTAGTTCACTTAAAATGATGTGGATTTGCCATTGCGGGAAAAAGAAGAGAATAAGAGCGCCAATGATTAATGTCAATCCAAAAAGAATTCCCATAACGATGGGGATTTGGATGAACGATTCCCATGTGATCTCAGTGCCGACAAGCTCGGAGGTAAACCGCGAAATATCCTTGTAATTGGAATTAATTAAGACGCCAACCCCAGCTATAATGCCAATTACGGCAATTTTCCACATACTTTTAAAGAAAAAATCGCTAATTTCTTCAAACACTAATTTAACCAGCTGATAAGACAATGCTCCTTTTGTAGGAATATATTTGGCTTTTTCTAATTCTTTGAGTGTATCAATCGTCCCAACCAACTCAATTTTTGAATAATCAATGATGTTCAGTTTTTCGTCGCCTTTTAGCTCAATTAGTTTGCGTAAAGAAAAGATAAAGGCGATAAATGCAGCTGAGGCACTCGCTAAAGCACTAGTACTCCATAACCAAAATACTACATGCAAAATCACAGCAATTTGGTTAGATGATGCATTTAATAAGGAATTTGAGAAAAAAATAATCACGCTTCCCCACCAAAGGACAAAGAAAAGAACTTCAATCCATTTTTTTCTGAACAAACTCCGCAAATATTCTAAATAGGCATTATAACTGTTTTCATCGATAAATAAGGCACGTGC
>WAPZ01000737.1 GCA_015520535.1 Candidatus Heimdallarchaeota archaeon | reverse complement strand
TTCTAAGAGAACTCCCAACCCAATTTCTAACGTATTAAAATCTTTTATAAAATTATATTTCACACTGAGAAAGCCATCCATCCCTCCAATCTGAATTCTATATCCACCCAATACAGAGAAACCGAACTTTTTTTCTTCGGCAACATCAAAAACATACCATGTATCCGTTTCCCAATCATAGATAGGCACATCGAACCTAAAAAGATTGTAGTTTAATCCACCACCGAAAAAAAGGCCTACATTTTGCAATGGATAAAATTGAATATCGCTGCTTATTTTTAAATTTTTTAGTATAATATTCAATCCATAACTTTCATACCGACTTATCCAATATGATATTGGGATTACAAATTCTAATTGCTGACTTAATGGTATTCCCGCAATAAGACTACCGTAAAATCCTTTATCCCAAGGTTCTTCCATTTTCAAGATCCCGCCTTTCACCCCGTATTTAACTTCAAAATCTTGAGAAACAGCATTTCCAATAAAGAGGAGCATAACCAGAATATAAGTAAAAATAAAAGTATTAAATTTCATCTCTTTACTCCTTGTCTTTTCTTTATTTTTCTTATAATTTGAACTCTTAAAAGTTTAAATTTTACATCAGATTCAACTCTTCCAGATTCCTTGGGTTAATTTTCCTTCTCCCTTTTAGAAATCTTCCCGATCCCCAATAAAATATCAATAATCAACATGCATATTATCAAAAAATATGATGAAAGAATGATCAATTAAATAGAAATTATCCTTCAATTTGTTTTTTCAATTCATCAGCTTTTTTCTTTTCATTTTTAGCATTTACAATCGCCTGTTGATACATCTTGTTGTTTGGTTTTATAGCCATTGCCTTTTTTAATATTTCAATAGCCTCATCGTATTTACCATAATACGTTAATGCCAAGCCTAAATTGTAATAAGCCTTAGCTTTCGTCTCTGGTTTTTCAAAATTCTTTTTTGTGGCTTCGGTCAAAATTCGTATACCTTCATCCCATTCACCTATTTTAAATTGCGTAATGGCTAGCTCCATTTCCGGAAGCTTTTTATCTTTCTGGAAAACAGCTTTAACCTGAACATCATACGGTGCAACTAATCGCATAAATTGATTGCTAATATCCCGAAGGCATGCACGATATAAACCTTCAGCATCTATTCGCTCGGGCTCCTTGTTATCAGCCGATGTTTTGCTTTTATAAGCAGACGATAGGGTTTTTACCGCTAAAATCTTTGCTGTCTGAACATCTACAACTTTTAGGTTCACCGCTAACGAATATACACCTTCACGATAAAAATATTGGTGTCTATTCCCTTCTTTGTCATACCATGGATCTCCTTTTGTTAATTCTTCGTCATATTTATCAGTTTGTATCCTACCAAAAACCAATACAGCAGAACCAATAAATTTTCCCAGCTTCGCGGCTGTATTTTCATCAATCAACCCTGTTTGTGCTAGCTGATGTTCCTTTATTAGTTGGTTTATGTGCTGTCTGTCTAATACTTCAAATCTACCTGAATTGAATAAACTTGTCGTAATTTCATCAGCAATGTCATTTGAATGCTTATCAACTGCACCACCTGGATTAACTATATTGGCAATGGCAATTTTATCATATCCTTTCAGATTTATTTCTGCTGGCCGCTTTACGGTTAATAAAAGAGTGGTTGTTCCACAGGCAATAAAAAATAATACCAGAAAAATTAATAAATTGATTTTGCTGAATTTTTTGTAGCAAATCTTCATAACAATTCCTCCTCCTTTAATTTTGGTTTGATGAATTAAAGCATTGTTTAAAACAACATTGTCAGATACAGTATAAAAACTGATTAAATAATTTGACTTTACCCCTGGGTTGCTATATTTCTACAAAATCAATAATACAATAGCATAACCACCGTTTTATAAACTGCACACATCAGTTATTATCCCAAAGGTTTGAGTGATTCTAATAGACATTAAGATGAGACTTACCATTCGCAAGTAACCTATATCTTATTCCTTTCTGAAACTTTAAGGGCAACGCCTATCATACACAGCTCGCATCCATTCTGCATATCAACAAATGGAATGCCAAAGGGTATAATTCTCTGATATTTCAGAAGTTAAAAAAAATAAAAGATATTTTAATAGAAGGAATTGTCAAATGAATTTGACACCTTTCAGACCCGCAATGTGAGGTTCCCTATTCATGGTAGAAATTCAAAAAATGATAGAGTATTCCACTTCGGATTGAGCTCCCGGGAAGACGGACCGAAATCACCAACAACTCCATTTGCATCAATATCCTCGCCCGGTTTCACCCAGATGTTACACCTTAAATACAGGTGTTTCCAATCCACCCCGGCGTCAAGAATTCCAATTAGTATATTTGAATCACCAATCGTGATGTCCCAGGCTAATTCACATTCCAGACGGTCTTTATCGAAAGGCCGTTGTTCAGTAAGAGAATAGTCGTTGGGTGTGGTTGCGAATACATCTCCGGAATCCAAAGAAAATGCTTGAAATTGCCGGATGAAATTTTTACTATGAATACATGATTACAGAAAACGTAGGTTCTGAATAAAAACTAATGGGAGGGGTATTCCAATAAATAAGGGACGAGGTTAACGATGTTGATCGGAAAAAAAGAAATTTATGATTTTGACAATCGGCCATGGAAAAGAAGCATATGAAGAATGGATTTCTGTTTTACCCATCGCTGCGTCCGATGATGTTGCGTTTCACAGCAGCGGGGTGTTGATCGATACGAATTAAACATCGGCGAGGTCCCACATGCAATATCCACCAAAGAAAGATACGTTTTACGCCCTTGTCATCTGGAGTGTCCCGATTATACTAATCGCCTTTTTAATTGTTTCTTTTTCCGAAGCGCTGGCCGTGCTGTTCATCTTGAGTGTTTTGCTTTCCTATTGGCTGTGGCAGAGTACACGTTATGAAATTGAAAATGGGGAGCTTTTAATTCAATGCTGGATTTTTCGAAGAAAGGTGAACATTAAGGATATTGTAAGGGTGAAAAAAACCAGAAATTTCCTGGCGTCATACGCCATGGCACTGGATAGATTGGAGATCACTGAACGCAATAAGGACAAATATTATCTATCTCCGAATGATTTCCACGCATTTCTTGCGGAATTGAAAAAATATAACCCCGATATCATCATAAGCTGAGAGAGTGTCCCAATCGCTCCGTCCGGCCGCTCGTCCCTTCCTTGCCTGTCGGTAGACGGGCGCCGCGGCCGCGGCTGAGTTTGGATGACAGCGGTTTAAGCAAAAGGAGAATGGCAATGAAACTCTTTTCTTCCTTCATGCTATGCGTTGCATTATCCTATCTACATGCACAAACTGTTGCATGGCCTGAAGTCGGAAAGAAAGCCCCTGAAATTCATTTAGAAAAAGTTTTGAACAATACCGGTAATTCCCAAATCTCGTTGAGTGAATTTAAAGGCCAAAAAATAGTCATTTTGGAATTTTGGGCAACCTGGTGCGGCGCATGCCTCCAGGCGATGAAACATCTTGACAGTTTACAAAAGAAATTTAAGAATGACTTAATTGTAATTCCCATCACCCTTGAAGATGCAGCAACTGTTGAGAAGTATTTACAAAAATCTAAAATCGGCTTACTCGTCGGTATAGATGCGGATAGTTCATGTTTTAAGACCTATGATCCTCAAACCGTTCCTCATTCCGTTGTCATTGATAAAAAGGGAATAATCGTTGGGATAACCCGTCCTGAGGAAATTACCCCACGGAAGATACAGGATCTGATTGAAGGCAAGGCCGTCGATTTCAAACGAAAAAAAAGAATTAACAAAGAAAAAATAGAACAGGAGGGCAAGGAAGTCACATCGGATGTGATATTTTATGTTAAATTCCGAAAAGCTTCTGAAGATGAACCCGCATTTTTTAAAGCATATCGTGATAAAGCCAGAGTAACCGCTTCCTCCATCACCATCCCTATGCTTTTGCAGTTTGCTTATCAGTTACCTTCCTCTAAAAGAGTTGTCCTTGACGTCAAAAACGCATCCCAATACAGTTTTCAAAACGCGCAAAAATATTACTTTGATCTAGTGGTCCCGGAATTCAGAAAAAAAGAAATTTATGATATTATGATCAATATTCTTAAACAGTCCCTTCAGATTGATTTTAACATTGAAAAAAGAAGGATGAAAGTTAAAGTACTGACACTTGTCGATAAAAATAAATTGCAACCGTCAACATCCAATAT